>DATHIG010000272.1:0-6584 GCA_035490035.1 Actinomycetes bacterium | reverse complement strand
CGCTCGAAGACCTCCCTGCGGTAGTCGCTGTGCATGCCGGCGGGCTTGTTGGCCAGCAGGCGGTCGGCCATCGGGTCGGTCGGGTCGACGAACTCGACGACCAGCCGGCCGCCGAGAGCGTGCAGCCAGTCGACCAGCTCGGCCAGCGGGACGTTGCCGGTGATGGCCAGGTGGTGCAGCAGCGCCAAGGCGAGGACCCCGTCCGGGCGGGCCCGATCGAAGAAGCCGGCGCGCTCGCGGCCACGCCAGCCGAGACCTGGCGAGGGGTCGGACAGGTCGAGGTAGGCGGGCAGGACCTGCTGGTTGCCCTCCTGGCGCAGCGACCGGTACAGACCGTCCAGCACCAGGTCGTCGCCGTCGGCGCAGACCACATAGTCGGCGTGGCGGGCGGCGACGCGGGAATAGGTGCCGTCGTTGCCGCCGAGGTCGAACACCAGCTTGGCCCCCTTGCCCTGTAGGGCCTGCTCGACGAAGGCGGCCTTGATCTCCCGCTCGGCGTCGGTGTAGGTGCTGGTCCGCTGGTAGTCCTTCCACTCCGACGCCGAACGGCCCCAGTCCAGCTTGGCCACCAGCTTGCGGATGGCCGAGACGGTGGCCTTCTGGAGCTCGGTGGAGAACCCGGCTTCCTTGAGCTCCTTCTGTGTGTCCTGGGCCCTCGACTTGGAGTACCGCTGGTCCATGGCGCCGTGCAGGGCCACGTGCTTGAGCACCCCGGGCTTCAGCCGGTCGGTACCGGTGAACAGCTTGGCCAGGTCCTGGGGCGGGATGCCCTGGACCTGGCCGCGCAGCCATGGCTGGAAGCGCACGTCCTTGTGGGCCTGGAGCAGCAGCGGGTACAGCATCGTCTGGCAGAACTGGCGGTAGCCGGCCCACGGCTCCCCGGGGCGGACCCGCTCGAAGGAACCGACGTCGATGAACACCGGCCTGGCGCCGACGAACGCGAGGTTGTAGGCGTAGCCGTCCTTCATGGTCAGGTCGGCCCCGAGCGACGCCAGCAGCAGGTCCAGGTGGACCAGGGCGGCGTCCTTGAGCATCGAGAAGGTCCACTCGTACGGGTAGCTGACGAACGGGATCCGCTCGTGCTCCAGGGCCCGTACCCAGGCGTCACCGCGGACGCTCTGGGGAAGGTCCTCCAGGGGCACCTGGGTGGTCCGGACCAGCCGGCCGTCGGCCATCGCCTTCTCGAAGAAGGGGGCGGCGGCCAGCGTGTCGAAGTCCGCGGCGCCTTCCTTGGTCAGGCCGCGCAGGACCCGGCCGTCCAGGTACGCCACCGTGCTGGCCGGGTCCCGGAACGACGCAGGCTCCAGCTCCAGATCGCTCATGATGTCCTACTGTGTGCTCTCGGAGGGGCGGATCAGCGCTCGTCGTGCTCGGCGACGTCGGCGGTCGCGCGGCGACGGAACGGCGAGCTGATCCTGCGCCAGCCCAGCTTGAAGAACACCGCCGCACCCGCGGCGCCGGCCACGATCGCCTGCACGATCAGACTGCCGGATGCGGCATCGAGGTAGGCGAGCATAGAACGCGTCTCCTTCTCGTCAACCGTCACAACTGGCCGACGACGTGGGTTTGGGGCAGATCGCACGGCACGATATCACGAGTTACCGGCTCCTGGCCGGAGCCCGAAACAGGCGTTACAGGACGGTGAACGAGGAAGTCGCGGTACGCTGGCTTCCCGACGCCCCAAGGAGCTTTGTGGCCGACCCGACCGACCCGCCGACGCAACCCGGTCAGCAGCCGTGGCCATGGATGCAGGGGCAACCGCCGGTGGGTACTCCCCCGCCGCCCGCTCCGACGCCGGCTTCCGGGCCCGGACCGCCGGGGACCATCCCCCTTGGGACGGCGCCACCGGGCAGCCAGCGGCCGGGGCGCAACCCGGTGCCGAGGCCAGGCGGCTCGCCCAGGATCCTGCGGCTGGAGCTGGGGCTGGTCATGCTGCTGGCCTTCGCCCCAGGGATCCTCGGCCTGCTGATCCTGGCCCTCGGCCCGGCAGGCTCCGCCGAGGTCGAGGCCCAGCTGGTGCCGTCGCTGGTCAGCATCATCTTCGAGCTGTTCCTGTCCTGGTCCCCTGTCCTGGTCATCGGCTATGTGCTGGTCCGCAGCCGGGAGGGCTGGCCGGGAATCGGCCTCACAAGGTTACGGCCAGGCGACCTCGGCATGGGCGCCGCGCTCTGGGTGGCCAGCTTCGTGCTGGTGCTGGTGCTCGCCCAGCTGTTCCAGTACTTCGGCCAGCGAGAGGTCGACTTCCTGCCCGAGGGCCTGCCGCTGTGGTTCCGGGCGGCCCAGGCGGTACTGATCGCCGTCACCGCCGGCGTCACCGAGGAGATCGTGGTCCGCGGCTACGCCCAGACCAGGCTGGAGCAGCTCCGGGTCCCGACCGCGGTGATCGTGCTGCTGCCCACCGCCGTGTGGGGCGTCCTGCACGTCTATCAGGGCCTGGGGGCGGCGCTGACCATCTTCTGCCTCGGGCTCACCTACGCCTGGTACTACCACCGGACGCGGCGGCTGTGGCCGCTGATCCTGGCCCACACGCTGTTCGACATGACCCAGCTCGTGCTCATCCTGACCGGCCAGTAGCCCGGCCCGGTCGGCAACCGTTCTCAGGCGCGCTCGAAGGCCAGGCGGAACTCGACGGCCGCGCTGTCCTCGATGCTGACGACCGGACCGAAGCGGGGCGCCTGGATCTGGTAGTCGCTCATCTTGACCGGCAGCCGGCCGGCGACCTGGATGGTCGACCCGGACCACCGTCCGGCAAGATCGAGGTCGACCTCGCGGGTGACGCCGTGCACCGTGAGCCGGCCCTTGCCCTTGCCGCTGACCTCCTGGCCCGCCGCCGGCGTCCCGTCGAGCTGGATCGGCTCGGTGAGGTCGAAGGTGGCCGTCGGGTACCGCTCCGACTCCAGGCCCCGCTGGCGGATGGCGTTGTCACGGCGGCTCTCGTCGCTGGTGAGCTTGGTCAGGTCGGCCTGGATGCGGACCGCCTCGACCTGGTGGCCGGTGACCTCCATGGTGCCCGTCACCGCGCTCGACCGGCCAACGGCCTCGCTGGGGCTGTTGAGGAAGGCCAGCTGCTCCTTGACCCGGTAGCCGACGTACGACGAGCCGTCGCCGCTGACCTTCCAGCTGCCGTCCGGGGTGGCGGCGCCGTCCGCCTGGGTGGTCCTGGTGGCCTGGCCGGCGGTGGTGGACGGCGGCTGGTCGAGGGCCGCCGGAGGCGGCGAGTCCGAGCTCCGGGCCCACAGCAGCAGGTAGCCGCCGCCCAGGGCCAGCACCAGCACGATCACGCCGGCGATGACCAGCTTGCCCGTCCGGCTCATGCAACTCCCCTCGCTGAGGTTGCCGCGGATCATCACCCGAGCTGTCTAAAGGCATGCTAAGCCGGATCCTGTGGACAGGCTGACCGGTTCGTCGCAGCCTCGGCGGAGGATGCACCCATGGGATACCGGGGCAAGCTCAGGGAGCAGCAGCAGGCGCGCCTGCTGCGAAGCAGAGGACTCCCGCTGGCCGAGATCGCCTCCCGCCTCGGCGTCTCCAAGAGCAGCGTGTCCGTGTGGGTGCGGGACGTCGCCTTCGACCCCTCCCCCGGGTGACCCGCGGCCGCCGCCGCGGTCCCAACGCGCTGCAGCGCCGCCGGCAGGCCGAGATCGACCGCCTCCTGGACGAGGGGCGGGCCCGGGTCGGTCAGCTGTCGGAGCGCGAGTACCTGGTCGCCGGGGTCGCCCTGTACGCGGGCGAGGGTTCCAAGGGAGACGGGTCGGTTCGTTTCGCCAACACCGACGCCCGGATGATCGTCTTCTTCTGTGCCTGGCTCCGACACTTCTTCCAGATCGACGAGTCGCGCCTGAGGGTGGCGCTGTACCTGCACGAAGGACTCGACCTTGCCGCCGCAACGGCATACTGGTCGAGGGTGACAGGTGTCCCGGCGTCACAGTTCGGGAAGCCGTACCGTGCCGTTCCGGATCCCTCGATTCGCCGTGCCAAGCATGTGCATGGCTGTGTGAGCATCCGATACAGTTGCAGCGCCACCCACCGAAGTATCATCGGGCTGGTCACTGCGCTGTTGAACGGCGGTGCCGTTCCGGGGTAGCTCAACCGGCAGAGCAATCGGCTGTTAACCGAAAGGTTGCGAGTTCGAGTCTCGCCCCCGGAGCTTCGCCTGCGGCCGCCGCGGCCACAGGCTTTCTGGTGTTCAGGGGCTCGGCTCCGCGACCCGGTGGACGTACAGGCCCCGGTCTGCGTCGGTGCGGAGCGGGAGCAGCTCGATCGCCCCGACCCTGGTCGGGGTGCTCACCGAGAGCGGCGCGAATCGGTCCGTGGGACGGTCGCCGTCGGCGTCGTGGAACACGGCGGCGCTGCCGGCCAGTGCCCGGTCGAGGGGAGCGGCCCGGCCGGCCAGGAACAGGTCCCGGACCCTGTCCAGGGGCAGGTCGAGCTCGACCGCGACCCTGACCCGCTGCGGCCCGGACGCGGCGATGACCGTGCCCGGCTCGGCGGCCACCGGGCGGAGAGCGGCGACCGCTATGGCCGTGTTGGCCGACAGGCGGGTGTCGCGGTCGAGGGTCGAATCGACCAACGGGTCGCCCGGGGCCAGCGGCCAGCACGCCAACCCGACCAGCAGCACCGCCGCGATCCCGGCCGGAACGCCCGGCCGCCTGGCCCAGCCGCCTGGCCAGGCGGGTCGCGTGCCCCCAGGCCCGGACTCCCTGGCCAGGAGGCGGCCGGCGAGGGCGGTGGCGAGGCGGGCGGCGCCGAGGACGGCGGCCAGGCGGATGGCGAGGTCGGCGGGGTCGAAGTAGCGCCAGGAGATGTAGGTGCCGCGCCAGGCCTCGAAGCCGAGCAGGGCGAGGGTCCCGACCCCGACGACCCCGAGCCCCACCAGCCAGACCCAGGCCCGGCGCCAGGCCAGCCAGGCCACCCCGACGGCGGCCAGCCCGAGCAGCAGCGGGTGGGCGCCGTGGCGGCGGCCGACCAGGGCCAGCCAGTCGGCCGGGGGGATCACCTGCCGGCCGGAGACGAGGTCGGTGTAGCGACCCGGGACCCGGGCCGCGTACAGCGGGTCGCCGGTCAGCAGCCAGTCGTGGGCCAGCCAGAGCAGCGGAGCGGCCAGGGGAAGGACGAGCAGCGCGGCCCGCCGTTCCCCCCGCCGCCAGGCGACCAGGCCGTATCCCGCGGCCAACGGCAGCAGCAGCCACCCTTCAGCCCTGGCCAGCGCGGCCACCGCCAAGGCCCCCGCAGCCACCCCCCACGCGGCCCCCGACCCACCCTGCTCCCGGGTGGCCTGGGCGGGGTCGCCCCGCCGCCCGGCGGCCTCGCCATGCGGGTCGGACTCCAACCCACCCTGTTCCCGGGCGGCCTCGGCGGGGTCGCCCCGTGTGAGGGCGTCGAGCGCGACCGACCAGCCGGCGATGGCGAACACCACGGAGTTGGCCCGGGCGGCCTGGAGGACGAGGGGGCCCGAGCCGGCGACGGCGAGCACGGTGGCGACCGCGGCCGGGCGGCCGGCCAGGCGGCCGGCTGCCCTGGCCAGGCAGACGACGGCGAGGGCGAAGGCGGCGACGGTGAGGGCCTCGAGCAGCCGCCAGTCGTGACCAACCCGCCAGGCCAGCCCGTGCACGACCGTGAGCAGCGGCTTCGGGGACGACAGGAGAGGATCCTCCAGGCGCTCGCCGGCGGCCAGGCGGTCGAAGTAGAGGACGGCGGCGTGCTCGTCCGGGTCGAGGGCGGCCGGGCCGGGCAGGCGGACCAGCACGGCGATGGTGACGGTCAGGCCGAGCCAGAGCAGCGGCCACACCCAGGAAGGCAGCGTCGACGAGGTGCCGGCGGCCACCGGGGCCCGGCGCTGCCGCCCCGGCGCCCGCGGCCGCTGGCCGGTCGCCGCCCGACTCGACCGCGTGGCCGCGACCTTCAGCGCATCCCACCTCCATCCAGGCCGACGAGCAGGGCAACAGTACGTGGTTTCGATCTCCCACGGCGGGTAGACAAGCAAGGGAACGACCACGATCGGGAGGTGCCAATGAGGTTCAAGTCGGGGTTTCTGGCTGGTTTCAGTGCCGGCTACGTGCTTGGGGCCAAGGCGGGCCAGGAGCGCTACCAGCAGATCGTCCAGGCGGCCGGCAAGGTGCGCGAGAACCCCGGAGTCCAGCGCCTGACCGGGGAGGTCAACAAGACCGTCAGCCTCGGCAAGGACCGGGTCGCCGAGACGGCCGCCGCCAAGGCCGACCAGGCCAGAGCGGCCGTCTCCAACGTCGCCAAGAGAAGCGACGACGCCACCAGCACCACATCGACCACCGCCACCACGACCACCGTCGGCAGGTCGTAGGTCCCTTCGGGCCGAGCGGCGGGCGCCCAGGCCGGGCGCCCGTCTGCTCGGTGGAACGCTAGGACCGAAGGATCCCGGCGTCGCGCTGGATGCTGCGCTTGACCTAGTCCCGTTTTCCGCGGTTGGTGGGGCTAGGTGGCTTGCTCTGGCCAGGGGAGAGGGATCTTGAGGAGTTGGAGGATGCGGCGTTGGGGTGCTGGTGAGGCGGTCGAGCACGATCCCGTCGGGGGTGTAGGTCAGGCCCAGGCCTTGGAAGGCGGCCAGGATG
>DATHIG010000271.1:0-2050 GCA_035490035.1 Actinomycetes bacterium | reverse complement strand
CTGGTCTGCCTAGGTTGGACGCCTTGTCTCCGGCTGCGCGGTCGCCAGGTGGCAGTCGCCGTGGCCGGCCGGGGAGGGGGTCGTCATCGGTTCCCGGATTCGTTAGGGTCATCGGCAGGAGCGCGGTGCGATGGCCGGTTGTTGGGCAAGACCGTCAGGGGTTCGCTGGCTGAGCGGGCTGCTTGTCAGCGTCACCATGGTGGCTGCGGTCAGTGGCCTCATCGGGCTGCTGGGGCCGCACGTCCCGGTGCTGAGCCTGCTGGTGCTGTACATCCTGGCCGTCCTGCCGGTGGCCATCGTGTGGGGGACGGGACTGGCGGTGGTCACCTCGATCCTGGGCACCGCGGTGTTTGCCTACCTGTTCCTGCCGCCCATCCACTCGATCCGGGTTCCTGACTCGCGTGAGCTGGCTGCGATGGGGGTGTTCCTGGTCACCGCGGTGGTGGTGGGCGAGCTGGCGGCTCGGTCGCGGCGGGGGGCGTTGGAGTCGGCGCGCCTGTCGCAGGAGCAGTCGGCATTGCGGCGGGTGGCAACCCTGGTCGCCCAGTCGGTCCCGCCGTCGGTGGTCTTCGAGGCCGTCACCCGGGAGGTCGGCCTGCTGTGCGGCGCCGATCTGGCGCGCATGGAGCGCTACGAGCAGGACGGGACCGTGACCGGCGTCGCCGCCTGGAGCCGGGTACCGGTGGAGTTGGCGGTGGGGACGCGGCTCAGCCTGGACGGGGTGAGCATCGCCCGCGGGGTCCAGCAGACGGGCGGGCCGGTGCGGGTGGATAGCTTCGGGCAGGACACCGGCGCGATCGCCCGGGAGGCGCGGGCGGTCGGGATCCGCTCCTCGGTCGGCTGCCCGATCGTGGTGGCCGGGCGGCTGTGGGGGGTGATCGCGGCCTCGACCAAGCTCGAGGAACCGTTCCCGGCAGACACCGAGGCCCAGATCGGGGGGTTCACCGAGCTGGTCGCCACCGCGATCGCCAACGCGCAGGCGCATGAGGAGCTGCGGGCGATCGCCGAGGAGCAGGCGGCGCTGCGGCGGGTGGCCACCTTGGTCGCCCGTGGCATGCCGGCGGCCGAGATCCTCGCCGCGGTCGCCGAGGAGGCGGGCCGGCTGCTCGGCGCCGACCTGGCGCACACGTTCCGCTACGAGCCCGACGACACCGTGAGCGTGGTCGCCGGCTGGAGCCGGAATGGCGACGACCACATGGTGGTCGGATCGCGCTACCCGATCCACCCCAGCATGGTGACGGCATTGGTGCTGCGGACCGGCCGGCCCGCCCGCATGGACAGCTACCCCCCTTCCAGCCCGCTCGCCGACGTGGCCCGCCAGCTTGGCGTGCGCTCCACGGTCGCGTGCCCGGTCACGGTGGAGGGGCGGCTGTGGGGGCTGATCGGGGTCAGCTCCGCCCGACCAGAGCCGCTGCCGGCCGACACCGAGGCGCGCCTGGCCGACTTCGCCGAGCTGGTCGCCACGGCGATCGCCAACGCCCAGGCGCGCGAGGAGCTGACGGCCTCGCGCGCCCGCATCGTCGCCACCGCCGACCAGACCCGGCGCCGCATCGAGCGCGACCTGCACGACGGCGCCCAGCAGCGGCTGGTCTCGCTGGCCCTGCAGCTGCGCGCGGCGCAGGCAGCCGTGCCGCCCGACCTCGACGAGCTCGGGGCGGAGCTGGACGGCGTCGCGGCCGGGCTGAACGGCGCGCTTGAGGAGCTGCAGGAGCTGTCACGCGGCATCCATCCGGGGATCCTGGCCGAGGGCGGCCTCGGCCCGGCGCTGCGGACGCTGGCCCGCCGCTCCTCGGTGCCGGTGGAGCTGCAGGTGGGGACCCAGGGGCGGCTGCCCGAGGGGGTCGAGGTGGCCGCCTACTACGTCGTCGCCGAGGCGCTGACCAATACGGCCAAGCACGCCGGCGCCTCGGTGGTGCAGGTCGACGTCGATGTGGACGATGGGCCTGTGCGGCTGGCGATCCGCGATGACGGTGTCGGCGGCGCCGACCCCAGCCGTGGCTCTGGGCTGGTCGGCCTCAAGGACCGGGTGGAGGCCACCGGTGGCATCCTG
>DATHIG010000270.1:0-2977 GCA_035490035.1 Actinomycetes bacterium | reverse complement strand
TCCGACCGGCGCGGTCGGGACACTACAGGAGATGCACGCAATGGCAGTCCTCACCCAGGACGACCTGCTCGAAGCGATCGACAAGATGACCGTTCTCGAGCTGTCCGAGTTCATCAAGCGATTTGAAGAGCGTTATGGCGTCACGGCCGCGGCGCCGGTCGCCGCGGCAGCCGCCCCGGCCGCTGGCGGTGCCTCCGCAGAGGCGCCTGCCGCCGTGGAGGAGCAGACCGAGTTCACCGCGACCCTGGTCGAGATCGGGCCCAACAAGATTCCGGTTATCAAGGCCGTTCGCGAGCTCACCGGCCTCGGCCTCAAGGAGGCAAAGGACCTTGTCGACGCGACGCCCAAGGCCATCAAGGAAGGCGTCAGCAAGGACGAGGCCGAGAAGATCAAGGCCTCGGTCGAGGAGCAGGGCGGCAAGGTCGAGATCAAGTAGCCGAGAGCCGGCACCCTCAACGGCGTGCCGGCGCTCGCGCACTGAGGTCCAAGGCGGAGCTCCGTGACGCCCCGCGTCGCGGCGCGTCCGTCTGCCCGCAACGTGCCATATGTTCGCCAGCAGAGCGTTAGGCATGGCTCCCGGCGGCCACGGGCGGCTGCGGGCTCCTCTTGATGCGCAGTGAGCGCATCGAACCAGGACCTCAGGGCCTTTCCGGGCCGTCAGCGGCGTTGGCATCGCGCCTAACGTTCTTGTGAGGATGCGCTGGCGGCCATCGAGGTCGCGGACACTGTGGGCTCGGCCGTCGAGGGTGACTCCCTACGTTCCTGGCCCCCGCTCGGCGGGGTGCTCATTCCCGGGACCTGTCCGCTCGACGGCCGCCGGCCCGGCCGGGCCGTCCTGAGCAGTGGCCTGATCAGAAGCCTGTCCGTCCCGCAGATCAGAACGGGACGTGACCCATCACAGGATTGCCCGCCCAGGCTCTTCGCCCGGACCGTGCCGACGTTGGTCACCACCGGCGAGGAGGCAACCATGGCGATGCTGGCAGATTCGATCGATCTCGTCATCGGGGTCGACACCCACAAGGAGACCCACACCGCGGCGCTGGTCAGCCCGACCGGGGCCGTCCTCGACACCCTCGAGGCGTCGACCGACCGGGCCGGCCTCGGCCGCCTGCTGGCCTTCGGGCACAGCCGACCAGCGGACCGCCGGCTGTGGGTCCTCGAGGGCACCGGCAGCTACGGGGCTGGCCTGATGACGCTCCTGACCGCCGCCGGCGAGCTGGTCGCCGAGATCGACCGGCCGCGCCGGCCGGCCCGCCGGCACGGCGCCAAGTCGGATCCGCTCGATGCCATCCGGGCCGCCCGCGAGGCCCTCGGGCGGGAGCATCTCGGGGTCCCGCGCCGGCGTGGCGCGCGGGAAGCGCTGCGCGTCCTGCTGCGGACCCGCGAGGCGGCGGTCGGCGAGCGACGGCGGGCCCTCAACCAGCTGCACGCCCTCGTCGTCAGCGCACCGGACGAGCTCCGAGCGGGGCTGCGGGCGCTCCGTGGCGCGAGCCTGGTCAGCCGCTGCGCCGGCCTGCGCGACGTCGCCGGCCGGACGCCCGAGCTGGCAGCCACCGTCCGGGCCATCCGGCTGACCGCGCGCCGGATCCTGCGGGCGACGGCAGAGGCGGACGAGCTAGAGGCCGACCTCCGGACGCTCATCGGGTCGATGGCTCCCGACCTGCTGACCGAACGCGGGATCGGGCCGCTGTCGGCGGCCTGGCTGGTCGTGGCCTGGTCCCATCCGGGTCGGGTCCGCTCGGAGGCGGCGTTCGCCATGCTGGCGGGGGCCGCGCCGATCCCGGCCTCATCTGGCCAGACCGTCCGTCACCGGCTCAACCGGAGCGGCGATCGGATCCTGAACCGGGCCATCCACACCATCGTCGTCAGCCGGCTGCGCTACGACCCGACGACCCAGGCGTACGCCGCCCGTCGTCGAGCCGAGGGTCGGACCGATCGCGAGATCATCCGCTGCCTCAAGCGGTTCGTCGCCCGCAGCCTCTATCGACGGCTGGAGCGCAGGGTGACCTCTTGACAACCAAAGAAGCGTCCTGCGTGAGCATTTGACACGAAAGTGGATCCTGGCGAGTCGCCTGGAGCCGGAGCTCCGTCATTTTGGGTATGGACGAGCGGCGTCAGGGTCGCTACCATGCCGGGCCAACCGGGGTGATCGCCCGTCGCGGGCCGATCCCGCCTTCAGATCGGACAGGCGGCCGCCATCGCTGCCGCCCGTTTGACACGCGCGGAAATCGCGGTATCCTACTCCTTCTGTGAGCGCGGCCCTTCTCCCTTTTCCTCTTCTCCGTCAAGGAGCGGTACTTCATGCTGTCTGCTGCTGAGTCGAACCGGACAGCCGTGGCTTCGGCGCGCACGCGCTACGCCCGGATCCCCGAGGTTCTCCCGATCCCGAACCTGATCGAGCTGCAGCTCGACTCGTTCAAGTGGTTCATCGAGAACGGTCTGCGGGAGCTGTTCGACGAGATCAGCCCGATCAAGGACTTCACCGCAAAGGTGATGGAGCTCCAGTTCCTCGACTACGAGTTCGGACCGCCGAAGTACTCCGAGGAGGAGTGCCGGACGAAGGACCTGACGTTCAGCCGGCCGCTCTACGTCAATGTCGAGCTCCTGATCAAGGAGACCGGCGAGATCCAGCGCCAGCGGGTCTACATGGGCGACTACCCGTGGATGACCGATCAGGGCACGTTCGTCATCAACGGCGCAGAGCGCGTCGTCGTCAGCCAGCTCGTCCGCTCACCGGGCGTCTATTACAGCGAGCTGGAGGACCCGGCCTCGGGTCGGATGCTCTTCTCGGCCAAGGTCATGGAGCTCCAGTTCCTCGACTACGAGTTCGGCGACCCGAAGTACTCCGAGGAGGAGTGCCGGACCAAGGACCTGACCTTCAGCAAGCCGCTCTACGTCAACGTCGAGCTCCTGATCAAGGAGACCGGCGAGATCCAGCGCCAGCGGGTCTACATGGGCGACTACCCATGGATGACCG
>DATHIG010000269.1:0-3588 GCA_035490035.1 Actinomycetes bacterium | reverse complement strand
ACGGAACTGACCAGCGTTTGCGCTGGTCAGCCTCGGTGTGGAGCCCCCCGCCGGAATCGAACCGGCGACCCCATCCTTACCATGGATGTGCTCTGCCGACTGAGCTAGGGGGGCGAGATGGTGCGTTTGCCCTGGCAGTGAGCCTGTAGGTGAGCCTCCTGTGACGGTAGGGACGTTCTCTGGGGCCGACTCATGCGGAACCCATGAGGAACTCATGCGGTGTGCGGGTCACGACCTATGAGGCCATCGCTGACAAGGAGGCATGGTACATGGCCTGGATCGTGGTTGTCCCACCGTCCCCCCGCACGAGCGGTATCAGGTGTGCTACCAGGAGGGCAAGCGGCACCGCTCGGCTGGCATCTTCCCGACCAGGCGGCGAGCACTCGCCGAGAAGCGCGCCATCGAGCGGGGCCGTGACGAACTCGTCGAGGCGCACGAGGTTGACCTGGAGCGGGCGCGGACCCTGTTCGGCGAGTACGTCGCCACCAAGCGGTGGCCGGCCTGGAAGGACCAGCACCCCACCTCTGAGTACGGCACCCGCAAGAAGGTCGAGAAGCGCATCCTGCCCACCTTCGGGGACATCCCGCTCGGTGACCTCGATGCCAGCACGATCGGCGCCTGGAAGGCAGCAATGCTGGCCGAACAGCTCTCACCGCAGACCATCAACACCTATCTGTCGCTGCTGGGGACCATCCTCAACGCCGCTGTGGACGACGACTACCTCGCTAGGTCGCCTCTGGTGCGCAAGAGCGGCGCCGGCCGCACCGCCGCCACCCGCAACCAGCCGGTCCCCCGCCGCGAGGTCTGGCTGCTGCGCGAGCAACTCGACCGGCTGGTCGCGGCGATCGACCTCCGGTACCGGGCGTTGGTCCTGGTGGCCGCCCTGACCGGGATGCGCTGGGGCGAGCTGGTCGCCCTGCGGTGGGACGACCCCCGCTTCGACCAGCCCCTGGACGACGGTGCCGTGCGCGGGCCGGGGCGGCTGCGGATCGCCCGGGCGATCAGCGACCCCCGCAGGACCGGCCGTGGGGTGGAAAAGGGCCCGAAGACCGAGGCCGGCAAGCGGGTGATCGCCCTGGACCAGGAGACGGTCCAGGCGTTGCTGGCCCACCGGGAGCTGGTCGGTGGCGGCTCCTATGACCGCATCTTCACCAGCCCTGGCGGCTCCCGCGGCCCGGCTGGGACGGTGGCGCGCAACAACTTCCATCGGGTCTGGAAGCGGGCCCTGGTCAAGGCTGAGCTTGCCCATCTGTGGCCCGAGTATGGCGGGCTGCACTTCCATGACCTGCGGCACACCCATGCGACCTGGCTGATTGCTCAGCGGGTGCCGATGATCGCTGTCGCTGGACGCCTCGGGCACGCCAATGCGGTGGTGACCATGATGGTGTACGCCCATGTCGACAAGCTGGTCGACCGAGGGCTGCTCACGGTTGACGAGCTGGGCCTGACGGCACCCGCGCCCGCGCCGGTGGTGACCTTGGCACCTCGGGCAGGCTAGATCTGACGTCTTGTGTCCTGCGCTCTTGGATCAGCAGGTGCCGATGGCTACAAGCCCGTGGTGGCTTCGGCTATCGCCTGGCTTTGACACGAGCCTTGATGATGGCCCGGACCGTGAGCAAGACGACGATGGCCACTACCTGACCGCCCAGGACGATTCGGTTTACGTCCACCGCCGGTCGCCAGCTCGGCTCGCCGTTGCGGATGATGAACGCGCCGACCGGGCGGGCGGTCATCCCGAAGCCGCTGCCCGACCCCTTGCCCTGGCGTTGGGGATCCTCGCCGCTTCCGCCACCCGCACCACCCTGGATGCGGGCGGCGGGGATGATGGTCACGCCGTCCTTCTCGTACGGCTCGCCGAACACTCGCTTGACCGTGAGGGTGTCCCTTGCCTGGGCGATGACGTCCTGGACCTCCATGGTCTGCTCCCTTCGCTCGCACCGTCCTCCATCCTGCCGGCTGGCAAGCGCCTAGAGCGATCTATCCGCACGCTTTCTGCTACTCAGCTCCACCGCTAGGTGCGTCGTGAGGACGACCTTTGGCCCGTCGGGGTGGCCTGGCAGGCTTCCACGTCCTTCTCCCGGGACAGTCGCCTCACCTATTGGTGGCTCGCCGACATCCCAGCGCGCGCTCGGCGGCGCTCGGCATGGTCGATGGGCCAGAAGAGCAGGCAGCCGACCTGGTCGTCACGGTCAAGCAGCCAGTTGGAGACGGCCAGCACCTCGCAACCGGCGTATCCGCGCAGCGCGGCCAGCAGCATCGACGCGCCGTAGAAGAGGAGGGCGGCGTCGCTGGTCACCGACAGGACAGGCGCATAGGCCGGGGTTAGGTACAGGGCCAGGAACAGGACCACGTGGAGCACGTTGGCCACGGGCCCGGTTGCCTGGAGGCGGGTTGGGGTGCGTCGGGCACGCAGCCACTGCCAGCCCAGCAGCAGGGCCGGGAAGCCGAGCAGGCCGAGCGCCCAGGCGGCCGGGCGGAAGGGCCCGGCCAAGTGGCCTTGAACCACACTGCCTAGCAGTAGGCCTCCGACGATGAGGCGGGCGGTCGTCCCGATGGGCCCGATCCTGCGCCGTCGGCCGGTCGATCGGTGGCTGTGCTGGAGGGTCGCCATGGTGCTGCACCTCAGGTGATGTCGCGGCGGGTGGTGAGGAAGGTGCCGGCAGCGGCGAGGATGAGGCCGTAGCCAGCCAGGACCAGGCCGCCCTGCCAGGGTGGGAGGAAGTCCTGGTTGGCCTGGGCGACCTGGGTCAGGGCGTTGGCGGCGGCCCCGGGCAGGTAGATCGTCCAGCTGCCAAGGGCCGGGATGCGGGTGACGATGGGTTCGGCGATGAACAGGTAGACCAGGAGGCCGACCACGGTGGCGACCTGCTCTCGGACCAGGGCTCCGAGTCCGACGCCGATGAGGCCGAAGATCGCGACCGCGGCCACCACTCCGGCCAGGGTGGCCGGAATGCCGTTGCCGCCAAGGGGGATCTGGATGCCTTTGGCGTTCAGCCAGAGCAGGGCGATGGCGATGGTGACGGCGATGCTGACCAGGGCGTAGCCGATGCCGACGAGTGCGTAGGTGATCAGCTTGGCCAGCACGACCCGGCCGCGGTGGGGGGTGGCCAGGAAGGTGGTGGTGGCGGTCTGGTTGCGGAACTCGCCGGTGAGGCCGATGGCGGCCAGGACGGCCAGCAGGGTGCCGGCGCCTTGGCCGACCGAGAACACGGTGCGCTGCCCGCCGGGGCTGGCCAGGGGTGGGGTGGGATTGTCGGGGGTGTCGCCGAAGGCGATGGCCAGGCTGGTGTACAGGGCGGTCAGGGCGACCGAGCCCAACAGGAGCCACAGCCACAGCCACAGCCGGGTGGTGACCAGCTTGTGGAACTCGGCGGCGACTAGGCGGCGCATGTCAGCTCGCCTCCTTGAGGAGGGCGACCGGCTGCTGGTCGGCTTGGGCGGTGAGGGTCAGGAAGGCCTGCTCGAGGTCGCTGTGCTCGGTGCTGAGTTGGTGCAGCTCGACCTCCTCAGCGAGGGCGAGGCGGCCGATTTCGGCGGCGGCCAGGCCGGTGACCCGCAGCTGGTCGGGTCGGGTGTGCTGGATCCGCG
>DATHIG010000268.1:0-4774 GCA_035490035.1 Actinomycetes bacterium | reverse complement strand
GGCGACGTACCCGACCACCAGCCCGTCGGGTGTGTGGGCGACGACCACCTCGCCCGCCGGCTCCTCGGCGATGCGGGCCAGCACCTCGCGCTGCTGCTCGGGCTCGCGGACGAACGTGTGGATGCCCGGGTCGACCTCGAGCCGGCGCAGCAGCGAGGCCGGACAGCGGTCGCGGAGCAGCAGCGGCCCCCCGGGCGCCTGGTACCCGCCCGCCCGCGGCTCCCATCCCGGCAGCTTCCCGGCTCCGGCGCCCCGGGGGCCGATCGGGTAGGCGACCCGCAGGGGCAGCGGCAGGACCAGCCGGCGGACCGCCCTGACCGTCCGCTGGTTGCGCGCCTCCCGGTCCCGCTCGGCAGCCTCGCCGCGACCCGACCGCCTTGGCCGCGGTTCGAGCCAGGCGGACGAGCGGCCAGGATGGGCACGGGCGGCCCGCCACGCGGCCGGGACCCTGGCCGGCAGGCGGCGGCCGCTCAGCTCCGACCACAGCAGCGCCCAGGCCCTCGGCACCACCCGGTCCAGGTCGTAGCCGCCGCCCCCGGTCGCCACCCAGCGGCCCTGGCAATGGCGATGGGCGAGCCGGTGCAGCCGCCTGGCCAGCTCCCGGAAGCAGCGGGTGCTCAGGGCGAGGTCGCTGAGCGGGTCATCGGCGTGCCCGTCGCAGCCGTTCTGGGTGACCAGCAGGTCGGGCCGGAAGGCGGCGGCCAGCGGCTCGACCACCGCGTCGAAGGCGGCCAGGAACCCGTCGTCGGTGGTCTGCGGCTCCAGCGGCACGTTGACGCTGCGGCCGACCCCGGGCAGCCGGCCCAGCTCGCCGACCTCGCCGGACCCTGGGAACAGGTAGCGGCCGGTCTCGTGCAGGCTGACCGTGCACACCCGCGGGTCGTCGTAGAAGGCGGTCTGGACCCCGTCGCCGTGGTGGGCGTCGAGGTCGACGTACAGCACCCGCACCGGCCAGGCCCTGGTGCAACGGGCGATGGCAATGGCCACGTCGTTGACCAGGCAGAAGCCGACCGCGCGGCGCCGCTGGGCGTGGTGCAGCCCGGCCACGGGTGCGAACACGTGCGCCAGGTCGCCGCCGGCGACCGCGTCCAGCGCGGCCATCGTGGCCCCCGCGACCAGCCGGGCGGCCGCGTCCATGCCCGGAAATGGCCGGTTGTCGCCGGTCAGCCCGAACCCGGCCGCCGCGGCCGTCTCGGTCTCGGCGGCGCCGGGGGCCGAGAAGCGGGCCAGCGCCTGGAGGTAGTCGCGGTCGTGGATCAGCTCGAGGTCGGCGTCGGTGGCGGGCAGGAACGGCAGCAGATCGCCGTCGGCCAACACCCCGGCCGCCCGCAGGAGCGACAGCCCCGCCTCCAGGCGGCCAGCCTGGAAGGGATGGTCGGGCCCGAAGTCGTAGTCGGCCAGCCGCTCGTCGGCGGCCATCGCGCAGGCGCCGCTCACCGGTCGGGCGGCCCCGGCCGGCCGGGGCCGCTTGCGCTGAACCCGGCGGCCACCAGGGCCGCCACCACCGGGGCGGCGTTGATGGTGCCGGCCCGCAGGACCACGCCCCGGGTGCCCGGCTCGGGGCCTGGCTCGGTCACCACCGTGATGAGGTTGACCCCGAGGTCGCCGACCACGGTCATGGCCCGCCCGAGGGCGCCGGGCACGTCGGGCAGGACAAGGGTGATCCTGCTCGACGGCTGGTCACCCCCGAGGAGCCGCAGCAGCACGTGGAACACGTCGGACTCGGTGAGGATGCCAACCAGCTGGTCGTCGAGCAGGGCGGGAAGGCAGCCGATGGCGTGCTCGGCCAGCAGCCGTGCCGCCGCCTCGACGGGCTCGTCGGGCGAGACGGTGACCGGGCTGGCCGACATCACCTCGGCCACCGGTCGGTCCCCGAGCGACTCGGCCGCCTCGACCGGCGAGCCGGGCGACGCTTCCAGGTCGCCGTGGGCGACGACGCCGACCAGCTCGCCGCCGGCGACCACCGGCAGGTGCCGGAAGCGTCCCCGGCGCATCGCCGCGAGGGCGGCGGCAACGGTGGCGTCCGGCCCCACCGTCACCGGCCGGGGGGTCATGACGTCAGCGACGAGCACGGCCGGTACCGGCCGCCTTGAGCCAGCGGCCGACCTTGAACGCCGAAGGGCACAGGTCGACCAGCTCGCAGCGATCGCAGCGGGGGTCCTTGGCCGTGCACACCTCGCGCCCGAACCAGATCAGGCGATGCGAGAAGCTGGTCCACTCCTCCACCGGGACCAGGGCCATCAGGTCCCGCTCGACCTTGACCGGGTCGAGGTTGGCGGTCAGGCCGAGGCGGCGGACGAGGCGTCCAACGTGGGTGTCGACCACCACGCCCTCGTTGCGGGAGAAGAACGTGCCCAGCACGACGTTGGCGGTCTTGCGGCCGACGCCGGGCAGCTCGACCAGCTCGTCGATCGTCTCCGGGACCTCGCCGCCATGGTGCTCGAGCAGGTAGCTGGCCGCCCCCTGGATGGACCTGGCCTTGTTGCGGAAGAAGCCGGTGGCGTGGAGCGCCATCTCCAGCTCCTCCCGGTCGGCGGCGGCCAGGTCGGCAACGGTCGGGTAGCGCCGGAACAGCTCCGGGGTGACCCGGTTGACGACCTCGTCGGTCGACTGGGCCGAAAGGATGGTCGCGACCAGCAGCTCCCAGGCCGAGCGGTGGTCGAGGGCGGTGGTGACCGCCGGGTACCGGGCGGCCATCCGCGCGCGAATCTCGGCGGCGCGGGCGGCCTTGGCGGCCTTGGACTCGCGCCGGCGCCTGGGCGCGGCGCTGCTGGCGGGGGCGGGCATGGCGGGATGGTAAGCGCCCTCCTGCCGATCGGCCACTGAAGTCCGGGGCCGAACCTGCCGAGAAGGTATTGAGCACCGGTCGTGTGTGCGCGGCGCGCACGTTCACCGTGAGCCGTCTCTGTGGCGGGCTCGTGGTGCGGTCGCCGATACGCGACCGATGCTCGACGGGACCGCGCGCTTGGGGAGGGTGCCGTGACCGGAGACCACATCCAGCACGAGTGGCGGGAGCCGCTCGACGACCTACGCACACTTCGCGAGTCGCTGCGGGAGGAGGAACAGCGGGTCAGCTACTGGCGGCAGCTCGTCCAGGGCCGGCTCGACCTTGTCCGCACCGCCCTTGACGGCGGCCATCCGAGCGCCGACGATCTGGCCAGCCTGGCCGCCGCCCGCCCACGCGACGGCGCCCGCAGGCGCTCGCCGGCCGCCACCACCCTGGCCTTCGAAGGCCTGGTCAGCCCCCTGGCCGGCCTGGAGGACCTGTGGGACGCCCCGATCGCCTGGGGCGACCCTCGGGCGCTGCACCTGGTCGAGCGGGGCCTTGTCGGTGCCGAGGTCAAGCTGTCCGCCTACCGGCGGGCCCTGCACGAGCGCATCGACGCCTGCACGGCTCAGCTGGTGGACCACTACCAGCGCGATCCGGCGCAGATCGTGAGGTGACGGGCAGCGACATAGCGCCGCGTACGGTGGTTGCAGGCTTCACAAACCGGTCAGCAGACCGTACGCTGGACCTCGTTCGAGGAGGCGCTAGTGGGCATCGCTGTCCGGCAGCTCGGTCGGGCGACCCTGCTCGGTGTGGGCGCTCTGGCCACCACGCTGGCCGCCGAGGTCATGGCGGCCCGGCGCCACCGTTTCCTTCCTTCCCACCACCCGCCGCTGGAGATCAGCGGCACGCTCGGGCCGGAGGACGGCGAACCGCTGACGCTGGTCGTCCTCGGTGACAGCTCGGTCGCCGGGGTCGGCGCCGACGCCGCCGAGGACACCCTCACCTACGGGGTGGCCAAGGCGCTGAGCGACCAGTACCGGGTCAGCCTGCACGCCTTCGGCGTCTCCGGGTCGAGGCTCGGCAACGTCGTCGGGGAGCAGCTTCCCCAGGTCGCCGGGCTCGACCCCGACATCGTGCTGGTCTGCGTCGGGACCAACGACATCACCCACGGCACCACGCTCCGCGAGGCCAGGCGCCAGCTCCGGCTGCTGGTCGGCGGGCTGGCCGAGGTCGCCCCGGACGCCAAGGTGATCGTCTCCGGGCTGCCCCCGACCGAGACCGCGATCGCGTTCCGCCGGCCGCTGCGCGACCTGCTCGGGCTGCGCGCCCTGCTGTTCACCCGCCTGTACCGGGCCGAGCTGACGCCGCAGGGCATCTCGGTCTTCGACATCGCCCGCCTGACCAGGTCGGCCTTCCACGGCAAGCGGGAGATGTTCAGCGCCGACATGTTCCACCCCTCCAGCGCCGGCTACGCCTTCCTGGCCACCGTCTACGGCCGCGCCGCGCGGGAGGCCCTCGACGCCGCCCGCGACCTGCAGGCCGACCCCGAAGCCGAGCTGGCGGGCTGACCCGTCAGGCTCTGGCCTTCAGCCCTGGGTCTCGAGCCCGGGGATGCCCAGCTCGATCAGGTCGGCGTGCCGTACGGCTGGTTGCTGGTGACGTAGCTCGTCGCCTGCCGCAGCCCGCCTAGTCGAAGAGGTCGTCCAGGAAGCTCTTCTTGCGGCGCCTGGAGGAACCCTGGCCGTAGCGACGGCGGTCATCGTCGTCGTCATCGTCGTCGTCGCGGTCGCGGTCGCCGAACGGGTTGCGGAAGCTCGATTCGCGCTCGCGTTCGCGTGGGGCCGAGTGGCTGCGCTGCCAGCCCTGCTCGGCGTCGACCAGGTGCTCGAGCTCTCCCCGGTCCAGGAAGAGGCCACGGCAGTTGGTGCACTGGTCGACGGTGACACCGCTGCGCTCGTAGGTGCGCATGGCACCCTGGCATTTGGGACAGATGAGGTCGGTGGC
>DATHIG010000267.1:0-2795 GCA_035490035.1 Actinomycetes bacterium | reverse complement strand
TATCTGCCGGTCCCGTTGGTCATCGGCATGCTGCCGTTCGTCAGCTTGCTGGTGGCCGGTGTCGCCGACGCCGCCTGGGGCCGGCGACCCCGGCGGGCGGCTACCCCGCCGGAAGTTGCTCGCAGCGGCGGGCGCTCACCTGATCCGCAGGCCCCCGGCAGGATCCTGGTTGCCGCCTGCCTGGTCGTGGCCGTCGTGGTCATCGGCCCCCAGTGGTGGCAGCGCGACCGCGACCTCATGACCATCGACCACGACGCCCCGTTCCGGCAGGCCGAAGCCTGGATCGCCGACAACGTGCCCCACAAGGCTCGCCTGCTGGTCGACGACGCCCTCTGGGTCGACCTGGTGGAACGCGGCTACCCCCCCGGCCAGGTCATCTGGTTCTACAAGCTGGACACCGACCGCGACATCCAAGGCCGCTACCCGCGCGGCTGGCGAGAGTTCGACTACCTGGTCTCAACCGCCACCCTGCGCAGCTTCCCCGACAGCCTCCCCCAGGCCCGCGAAGCACAACGCCGCTCCAAGGTCGTGGCCACCTTCGGACGCGGCACCCAACGCGTCGAGATCCGCAAACTCCAGGGATCACCCATCTAACGGCCCACAGCAGCACCGGCCCAACGCCAATGTTCGGACCTGCCGATCGGGCGCTGCTCGCTCTGATCAGCCGCGCCTTGCCCCAGCCCGCTGGTCGCGCTGCTCCGTCAGGCCGGAAACGCTGCTGCGCTGGCAGCGGCGGCTGGTCGCCAGCGCCTGGACCCGTTCGCACCGTGGACCATGCGTCCGCCACGCCACCAGCAAGGTTGTGGGTGCCAGTTACTCGGTCGCCTCATGCGACCTCCGTGTACTCATGAATCAGCCCACCAAGTCGATCTCGTCGCAGGACGCTTGGAGCCAGCACGCAGATCGGTAGTTCGCTTGGTCGAAGCGGCGGCGCCTGCCCGAGCGCGCGATGCGGACGGTGCCCGTTGTAGGCAGCAACGTACTCGGCCAGCACCGCGCGCAGCTGCCGGCCGCTGACGATCAGCATTCGGACCAGCACCTCCCGCCGAACCGTGCCGACCCACCGCTCGGCGAAGGCGCTCGCCCGAGGTGCCTGCACCGGCGTGCCCAGCACCCTGATCCCTTCGGTGGCGAAGACCGCGTCGAACGCGGCAGTGAACTTCGCGTCACGATCGCGGATCAGGAACAGGTGGGGGGCGATCAGGTCGTACAGCCCGCCCAGCACGGCGTCCACGTCCACGCCGGGAAGCTACCGAACCGGCACACTCCCACCGCAACTATCGGACAAACTAGTCATGCGGGGACCCCTTAGTGGAATGACCGCGAGAATGGCCACCTGAGCAACCACGAGGCGTGGCGGCGCCGTTATCAGGTAGCGTGTCCAGCTCGCGATCCGGATTGGGTGGGAGGCGGATCCATGCTGTGAGACCGATTCGTACGGTTTGTGATGGTGCGGGCAAGTTGCGGTGCGCAGGACGGCGGCTTATGGTATGCAGTGCCTTTTGAGGTGATGTGCCGGTCCCCCAGCTCTTCCCCCCAGAGCTTCCGCGCCGTCGCCGCGTCTCCCGAAAGGACACGCCATGGCGCTGTCGATCCCGCGCTCCCGTCTTGGCCCCCTGACCGTGGCCGCGGCTGCCACCCTCGCCTTGGCGGCAACGTTGCTGGCCACATCGCCGGTGGCTGCGCAGAGTGCGCCCAGCCCGTCGGTCGCCGCCATTGAGCAGCGCATGGCTGAGTTGGCCAACCAGTCCCGGGCCGCGGCGGGCGCCCGGCCGGTAGCCGTGGACGTCAACTTCGCCAATTCCTCGCGGGACTGGTCGTGCCAAATGGCCCGGACCGACAACTTTGCCCACGACCCCAACTTCGCCGCCGGCGGCGCCTTGGCCGAGATCATCGCCGCCCGCAGCGGCGCGGATGGTGATATCGGTGCCCAGCTGCACCAGCAGTTCTTGGGCTCGCCGGCCCATCGGGACATCCTGCTCAACCCGGCCTATACCCGGGTCGGCATCGGGGTGTGTGTCCTGAACGGGTACTGGGTGACCGAACGGTTCGGCACCGGCACGGCGGTCGCTGCCCCGGTGCCGACCACCCCCACGACTACCCCGTCCACGGTCCGGTCGACCCCCACGACTACCCCGTCCACGGTGCGGCCGACCCCTACGACCGCTCCGGCCAGGGTGCGGCCCACGCCCACGACCACCCAGCGGGTCCGGCCCATGCCACGCCGTGCCGGCCTGGTCCGCCACCCGGAGCCCGGCTCGGTCCAGGGGTCGTTGGATCGGTCGCGCGCGACCGGCGCCAAGCAAGCCGGATCCGGAGCATTGCCCTTCACCGGCACCACGATCACGCCATTGCTGCTGGTCGCCTTGGCCCTCGTGCTTGGCGGTGGGCTGGCCCTGCGACTTGGCCGTAGCCGCTACCGCCCGGCACACCTGCGACGCTAGCGACCTCAGAGGTAGCTGCGTTCGTGCTGTCCAACCTTGACCTCGTCAAACTATCTCGACCTGCTCTGGGGGCGGGTCAGCAGAAGCGATGTGCCGTGATCGCTGGTGCGTTGTAGGCGGCGTCGTGGACTTTCTCTGGCGTCGTCAAGGCGGCAAGGAAGAAGCATCTCGTGCCGACCCCCAGCGTTGAGATGGTTCGTGGCTGGCTGGGCCGGGTCATGGTTGACCGCGACGGTAACCGGCTGGGTGAGATCACCGACATCTACCTGGACCGCGAGACGGAACGGCCGGAGTGGGCCGTGGTTCGTACCGGACTGTTCGGAATGCGGTCGACCTTTGTGCCGATGGCCG
>DATHIG010000266.1:0-2126 GCA_035490035.1 Actinomycetes bacterium | reverse complement strand
CCTGTCCCACAACCACCTCCCGCGGATGCGGCGACGAAGGACCGCGCCCGCCAGCTCTATGTCGAAGCCCTCGCGGCTGGCCGCAAGCTCACCGGCGCCGACCTTGGACGGGCCCTCGGGACCAGCGACAGCTACGGGCGGTTGCTGCTGCGCGAGTTCCGCACCAGCCACCAGACCCCCGGGAACGGCGCCTCGAGGCCGCCGGGTTGATGCGGCCAACCGAGCAGCTAGGCGAGGCCGCCTTGGCCTACGCCAGCCTTGGCTATCGCGTGCTCCCGCTGCACCATCCCGTCCCAACAAGCAGTGCCCAGGGGGCGGGAATGGTCTGCTCGTGCGGTGACCTTGCCTGATGGGGAGTCGGCAAGCATCCCCTGACTCCCCATGGGCTCAACGACGCCACCGGCGATCCGGCGCGGCTGGCTCGGTGGTGGCGACGCTGGCCTCAGGCCAACATCGGCCTGGTCACCGGCGAACTCGTTGACGTTCTCGACATCGACGGCCCAGCCGGCCGGGCGGCGCTACGCCGCTTTGCCGCCGGCCACGACTTCCGCCTGGATGGGCCGCTGGCGCAGACCGGGAGCGGATGGCACTACTACCTCGCGCCAACCGGCAGCGGCAACCGAGCCGGCCTGCTCGACCACGTGGACTGGCGTGGCTACGGCGGCTACGTGGTCGCCCCACCCTCCCGACACGCCACCGACCGCCACTACCGATGGCTGCGCCCGCCCACCGCCACCCCCCCACGAGTCCCTCCCCCGCTGCGCCGCCTGCTCGACCCCGCACGAGCGCAAGCCCCACAACCACGATCGGCCCCGGCGGCCCGGGTTGCACCGACTCTCGGCCATCCCTACGGCCAGGCCGCCCTCGCCCAAGAACTTGCCAAGGTCGCCCACGCCCCCAATGGCCGCCGCAACCACACCCTCTACCAGGCCGGGATCCGTCTCTACAGCCTGGTCGCCGGCGGCGTCCTCGACCACACCGACGTCGAAGCCGGCCTACTCGCCGCCGCCGAGGCCTGCCGGCTGCTGGCCGAGGAGCCAAACCAGACCCTCCGCACGCTGACCTCCGCCGAACGAACCGGGCGGGCCCACCCCCGCGCCAACCTTCCTCCCCAGCAGCAGCCAAGCCACCCAGCACCATTCCGAACCCGGATTCGTCAGACAACACGTCGCGACGACCGTGAACGCGATGGCTGAGCGCAGCCGCCGGCCCATCCACCCACTGTCTGGAAGCTCCGAGCGGTCCAGTAGGGACGATGACGTCGACAGGCCACCATCCTGCGGAGCCGGCCTGGCTGCTGTCCTACCGAACCGCCACAATGCTCTCAAGAAGCCTGAACGGCTGGAGCGTCGATGAGCCGGCTAAGGGATTGGTGGCTGACACGGCGTTGGCCTTGGTGGCCTGACGCCATGAAGGTCGCCCGAGACCTCGATGCCGAAGCGCGGGCGACCTTCACCGACGACAAGGCGGTAGGGCTCGGCCAGGTCGCGCCAGCACCAGGCGAATCGCCGGCGACGACCGAACAGGTCCCGGTGCTGCTCCTTGAGCCGCGGACGGCGATGATGATGGCCAACCCAACGACCGGCGAGGCTACAGAGGGACAGGTCGAGGCGATCATCAAGGCCGGGCTGCAACGGCTTACCTGGCCGGCGGCGGTCGTGGAGCCCGCGGCGGGCTGGACGCTGCGACGCACCGCCGTCGGGATCGAGTTGCGCGGCGCCCACGGCGGCCCGTGGGTGCGCTGCGCGGTCATGCTCGACCCGCGCTGGTCAGTGCGGCGGTCAGCTGGAGCCAGATCCTGGTGCTGTACGGCGTGCGGCTGGGGGTCCGTGTCCCGCCCAACCAGGGAAACCACCGCTACGGCCCGGCCGAGCGGCGAGCGGAACTCAAGCAGGCGAGGCAGGCGGGGATCGTGGCTGCCGGGTTCGTGCGCTGGCTCACACCCTAGCCGAGTACCCCAGCGAGGCTGGTTCCCCCGGCCCCTCGGGCGTGGCACCCTCTGAGCGGCGGCGATACCTGCGCACAGGTCGATTTCAAGCTGCGTAAGAAACCTCTTCCGTGTCAGATCCACCGAGGATTTCGCCACTGGAATTCGAGACCGTTAGGCATAGTGAGGAACCGTGCAG
>DATHIG010000265.1:0-2741 GCA_035490035.1 Actinomycetes bacterium | reverse complement strand
AATTCAACACCGCCGTCAACAAGATCCGCTACCTCATCGAACGCACCATCGCGAACCTCAAGACCTGGAGAATCCTCCACACCGACTACCGGCGACCACTCTCAACATTCACCACAACCATCTGGCTCTCCTGACATCGATGTGGGCCAGGGTGCGTGTGGTATGAGCGGTGTGCCGGTTGGGGTGGGGCGCACGGGCGTCGCCTAGGTTCGAAGGCTCCTACACGCATCGATCCTGGAGCCGCCCGTGCGCGCCACAACCCTACTCAACCGCGTCCTGGACCTGCCCGGTGTCTGGGTGCGAGCGGTGGCGATCGAGGACGGCGAGGTGCGGGTGAGGGTCGGTTTGTGTCGGCGCCGGCTGTGCTGCCCGCGGTGCTCGTATTCGTCGCGGCATCGTTACGACACCCGGGAGGTGGACTCGACGTGGCGGCATCTGGACCTGGCCGGGCGGGTCTGTCGGATCAGGTTGCGGCGCCGCCGGTTGCGTTGCCCTGAGCACGGCGTCGTGGTGGAGGGGGTGCCGTTCGCCCGGCATCGCAGCGAGCACACCCGCGATTTCGAGGATCTGGTGGCGTGGTTGGCGACCAAGACCGATAAGTCCACGGTCAGCACGTTCGCGCGGGTCGCCTGGCGCACCGTCGGCGCGATCTGCGAGCGGGTCTGCGTCGACGTGCTGGACCCCGATCGGCTGTCGCTGCTGGTTGATATCGGGGTGGATGAGATTTCATGAGTTATGTGGGTGATCTGTGTCAAGACCTCCGCGAGATTTCTTCGAAGAGTTTTCTGGTGCTGCCCCGGATAGGGGTTTAGGAGGCTTCGTCGTTGAGGCGGTCGAGGAGTCCGTCGAATATCTTCTGGCGGCCGACTTGTCCTTTCGCGGCGGCGTCGTCGCGTTGGCGCTGTAGGGTGGGTCGGAATTCGATGGTGGTCACGAAGAATGTGCAGGACTCGCAGATGGACTCGAAGTGGCAGTCCATCTCGACCGGGCGGGCGCAGTGGCCGTTGCCGAGCATTCGGGTGTGTATTTCGCGACGTAGCTTGAGCATCTCGGCGCCCTCGGCGTCGGCCGGCAGTTGTGAGCCGCGGTCGTAGAGGGCCTCGACCTTCTCGGAGACGGCGAAGTATTCGTCGGCGACGGTGCGGTCGGCGATCCGCGCGTAGACCATGGTCATCGCCATTGTGCGGTGGCCGAGGAGGGCGGCGATCGCCTCCAGTGACATGCCCCGGTTGATGGCTTGGGTTGCCAGGGTGTGACGCAGTTGGTGTGCGGTGACTTTGCCGATGCCGGCGGTGGTCGCGATCCTGGTCAGCGCTCGGTCGACGCGGGCTGGTGGGATCGGGCGCCCTCGGTCCAGGAAGATCAGGTCCGAGCGCAGGCCGTCGGGGCGGTCGGCCAGCCAGTCGTCGAGCAGCGTCTTGAGTTGTGGGTGCAGGGGGATGTAGCGGTCGTTGTGCAGCTTGCCGACCGGGACGCGCAGCCAGTAGGCCGAGCCGATCTGCACGACGGCGCCGACGGTGAGGCCCATCAGCTCGCCCTTGCGGAGCCCGGTGCGGGCGAGCACCTCGATCACCAGGCGGGTGAAGGGGTCGGGGTCGGCGCGGGCCGCCCGCAGCAGCTTCGCGGAGGCAGCGTCGTCGAGGAAGCGGGGCAGCGGCTGGTCGGGGATGGGCAGGTCACCGGCGAAGATCAGCGACCGTGATGGCGTGTCGGGGTAGTCCCATTCGGTGATCCGCTCGAAGAAGCAGCGCAGCGTCGTCAGGTGCCCGCGGATGGTGTGCCGGTGCAGGGTTCCTCCACCGGCTCGGGGACGGCTGGCCAGCCAGGCCTTGTAGGCCTCGATGTGCTGTCGACCGATGTCCGCGACGCAGGTCACCTCGGGTGCCTCGCGGGTGAGGAAGGTGGCGAGCTCGCGGAGTGCCTGCTCGGCGATGCGGACGGTCGAGGGCCGCAGGCTGAGTTCGATCTGAGCGAGGTAGCGGTGGGCGGTCTCGGCCAGGCGGGGCGGCACGGCGGCCCACTGGGTGGCACGGACCTGACCCGCGTTCGGTCTGCGGAGCCGGGGCGGTGTGTCGGTCATCTTGGCGTGAAAGAGCGTGGCACGCAGCCGAACCAGCGACGAGCGCAGTCGGTGCCCCGCCTTGGGATGTTCGGGACGGGCAAACGCGGCGAGCAGGGCGTCGCCGCCGGCATCGAGTTGCTCGGCGGTCACCTCCTGGGGACGGACGCCGTGCAGCGCGGCCAGTTGTGCCAGGGCGGACCACTGGGCTAACACCCACGCGTGGTCGGAGCCGAGCGTGCGTGCGGTGTCGGCGAAGTCCGCACGTAGCGCCGGGTAGTAGCGGGCGGCAACGGCACCCAGCCGCAGGTCGGCTCGGGCCAGGAACTGCGCCGAGACGCTCATCTTGGCGGTGAGCATCAGCCAGCACGCGAACCGCCGCTGATGAGCAGGAAGACGAACCTGCTCGGTGACCGGACCGGCGGAAAACGTTGCAGGAGTGGAGTATCGGGCGCAGAAGGCCCGCGCACCACCGAGTGTGGAGGGCCATGCCGTCATCCCGGCCGCGGCCAGCTCAGCAGCGAAGGCGTCCACCAGGTCCTCGGCCTCGGCGGTCAGCGCCCGGCGGGCGCTCACAGCTGCACCGACTGGGCCTCGATGGCTTCGGCGGCGCGCAGGTACTCCCCGGACAGCCAGTCGTTGGCCAGGTGCAGGTAGATCCGGGTGGATTCGATCGAGGCGT
>DATHIG010000264.1:0-3291 GCA_035490035.1 Actinomycetes bacterium | reverse complement strand
CCGAGGAGGCGTGCCGCTTGGCCGGCAAGGCGCTCGACATCGCCGGCCCGATGCACTACAGCACGACGATGGAGCGGATGACTGCCCTGCGGCGAGACCTGGACGCCTGGAACGGCGAAGCCTGCGTGCAACAGCTCGACGAACGACTCCACACCCATGCCAACGCCGGGAACGAGCGCCCATGACCACCACTGACGACAGCATGGCCCGCTACACCAAGTCGGAGACGACAACCTTCACCTTCATCGGCCGTGCCGAGTCCGACACCGGTGAGGACCTGCTCAACAAGGTCGAGGAGTGTCTGATCGGGCTGAACCTTGAGCCGCAACAGGGTTGGGCGTGGATTGCGGAGGGCAGAGCCACTACCGGCAACCTTGTGGAGCTATTCGGCGCCCGCATTGCTCGCGTCCTCCGAACTTCGGAAGGCCTCGACCATGTGACAAGGCCGGCTCTTGCGATGCAACTGGCGGACTCCATCGCGGAAATCGCGCCCGACTTTGACCGAGACCACTTCATCAAGGCCGCGCAACCGGACACCGACGGCTGACTCCGTGTGACCCGCCGGGCATCGTCCCTGGTCACAGGCCCTTGATGGGAGGTCGTCAACTGCCGTCAACGCTCGTCAAGTTCCGCCGGTGCTGCCCAGACGCCACCGTATGAGGCGTCACACACGGCCACTCGGCAGGTGTTCAAGCACCTCCGGGGCCAGGCGGCACACGGAAGGAGCCGCCACATGCTGGACGAGCAGAGCGCCAGCACCATCCCGTCCGAGAACGCGAGTGCCGTCCAGGACGACAACGGCCGTCTCACCTATACGCTAACCGAGGCCGCCTGTCGGCTCGGCATCTCCCGAGCATTGGCGTACGAGGCCGCGCACCGCGGCGAGCTTCCTGTGTGCCGCATCGGCCGCCGGATGCTCGTCCCACGGGCGGCGCTGCTGCGCCTGCTCGGACAGGACGGCCCGCCCGGCTCGAAGTCCGCCTAACACTCTCCGGCCCGGGCGCTCATGCGCCCGGCGCCGGCCCATCCCTCGGAGGTTCCCACCTTGCCCGCAGAGGGCTTCTTTCGGGCTGGCCGCACAGGTCCCGGCCCCAACGTCCACGGTCCCCGGACCGGCCCGCCACCAGGCGGTAGCCGGTCGTCCCGGCGTCCGCGGTGGGACACCGACGCCGGTATCACGGACCGCGATGTCGCCGCCCTGCGCTGGCTTGGCCAGCAGTACGCGGCCCGCTCCGACGTCCTGCGTGTGCTCCTGGGGCGGCTGTCCCCCGGCTCCCCGCGGGTCGCCGGCCAGATTGGTGGCGCCACCCTGCGCGACATGCTGGATCGCTGGGAGGACCGCGGCCTGGTTGAGCGCGACCGCCTCCTCGGACATCTGTGGGTCGCCCCCACCGCCAAGGCCTTACGGCTGGTCGGCCTGGACGTGCGCGCCTGGTCCTTCGTCATCCCCCAACTCGCCCACGTCCACGCCGTCGGCGTCGTGCGGCTGGCCCTGGAGCCAAGCATCCCCGCCGGTGGCCGCTGGCTCAGCGAGCGCGAGCTGCGCCGGGAGGCTGGCAAGAGCCTTGTGCCCGACGGCGCTGTCCAGCTCCCCGACGACCCCGAGGCCGCCGCCGGCGCCGGCCTATATGGGGAGGACGTCGATCCGCTGCCCCGGCGGGTGGCGGTCGAGGTGGAGCTGACCCGCAAGGGCGCGGCTCGGCTGCGGGAGGCCTGGACCCGGCCTCGGCATGGCCGCTGGACCCGGACCGTCTACTACGCCCCGCCCGAGGTCGCCGGCTACCTGACCGGCCAGCTAGCCCGCATCCGGCCTCGGCATCCCATCCAGGTCCACCCGCTGCCCGACGTGCCCGGCACGACCTATCTGCGTTCTGGAGGTGCCTCGTGAACAGCCCCGACCCCAGGAACCCGGCCGGCGGGTGGCAGGCCACCCCGAGCCAGCCGATCCCCCGAGCGGCCCGCCAGCCGGCCGCCAACGGGCTGCTGCTAGTGATGCTGCTGCTGGTCTGGTTCTCCCCGCTGTCCATCGTCGCTTGGCTGCTCGGGCAGGCGGTCATCCTGCTCCAGCGCCGTTGGCACTGGTGGCGCTTCGCCCTGGCCAGCCTCGCCTGGATCGGACTCGTGCTCGCCGTGACCGGCCCGGAGGAGGCCCTGCGCCGGCACATCTTCGTCCCCCAGCACTTCTGGCAGTACGTCGCCCTCCACTTCGGCTTCGGCCCACCCGGCACCAAGGTGACCGTCGGCCAGTTCCTCCACGACCTGGTCGCCACTCAGGTGTGGCTGGCCGCCCCAGTGGGGTTGCTGGCCGCCTCCCTGTCGGTCTGGAACGCCGAGCGGGCCGCTGGCGGCGCCGAGTGGAGCCCCTTCGTCCGCCGCCGCCAGCGCATCGACCAGCGCACCCGCGACCGCAAGACCGCCCGCCTGGTCGCCCGGCCCCGCGATCACAAGCTCACTGCGCCCGCGCTTGGGATCGCCTTAGACGGCGACCTGGGCAGCTGGCGCCAGGGCCGCTACGTCGTCCCCCCGGCCCAGCTGCGCGGCAAGGCCATGGCCGTGGTCGGCGCTCCCGGCGCCGGCAAGACCATCACCCTCCTGCGCCTGGCATATCTGGCCGGTGTGCTGGGCCGCAAGGTCTGCTTCGTTGACGGCAAGGGCACCGACCCCACCCTGGTCCCGGCGCTGATCGCCGCCTACCGGCTTGGTAACCCCTCGGCCCGGGTCGGCTGCTGGCCGGACACCGCGATGGACATGTGGCGGGGCTCGCCCGTGCAGGTCGCCAGCCGGCTGCTGGCTGTCGAGCAGTTCACCGAGCCGTTCTACCAGCGGGTCGCCTCCGCCGGCCTCCGCCTCGCCCTCACGGCCCCCGACATGCCGCCCGTCGACGGCTCCGACGAGCTGTTGCGCCGCCTCGACGTCGACGAGCTGGCCGCCCTCTGGGAAGGTCGGCCCCTCCAGCTCAAGGACATCGAGGCCATCGGCGACCACCTGCCGGGCGCCCGGCTGCGTTACGCCGACTTCTTCGCCGCCCTGGCCGGCGCCTTCGACCGAGGTGCGTGGTCGTTCGAGGACGTCGACCTGGCCGTCCTCACCGTGCCGACCTTGTTGTCCAAGAGCGAGGCGGATGCGGCCATGCGGGTGGTGCTGGAGGACTACGGCCACTACGCCACCGGCCGCAAACCCCGCCAAGGCGAAGACGCCGTGCTCATGCTGGACGAGTTCTCCGCCCTCGCCTCGGGCGTGGACTCGGCCATCAACCTGATCGAGCGGCTCCGGGACGTCGGCGTCCAGGTC
>DATHIG010000263.1:0-3047 GCA_035490035.1 Actinomycetes bacterium | reverse complement strand
CGCCTTCGACAGCGTTGGCGACTTCGAGGACGCCATGCCCCGCCTGATCGCCAGGGGGAGCACCGCCCGACCGCCCGACTGACCGGCCGGTAGTCTGGCCGGCATGCTGCCTCGACGCGCCGCCGTGCTCGCCGCCGCTGCCCTCCTGTGGCTCGCCCTGCCGGCGGTGGCGGCGCAGGAGGCCGAGGTCGCGCTGCGGATCGAGGACCCGCGGATCGTGGAGTCGAGCGGGCTGGCGGTCAGCCGGCGCCACCCGGGGGTGCTGTGGACCCACAACGACAGCGGCGACGCCGCCCGCCTGTTCGCGGTCGGGCGGGACGGCCGGGTTGTTGCCACCCTGGCGTTGGCGGGGGTGGAGGCGCGCGACTGGGAGGCGATCGCCGCCGGCCACGACGACCGCGGCCGGCCGGCCCTGTTCGTCGGCGACATCGGCGACAACCAGAGCCTGTGGCCGTCGATCACGGTGTACCGGGTGGCCGAGCCGGCGCAGCTGCGCGACGCCACCGTGCCGGTGCGGCGCTACCGGCTGCGCTTCGCGGACGGTCCCCGCGACGCCGAGGCCCTGCTGGTCGATCCCCGCAGCAACCGCCTGTACGTCGCCAGCAAGGACGAGGCCGGCGGCGGCCTGTACCGGGCGCCCGCCCGGCTCCGCACCGACCGGGTGAACGTGCTCCGCCGCGTGGCCGCGGCGCCGCCGCTGGTCACCGACGGAGCGTTCGCCCCCGACGGCCGGGTGTTCGTGCTCCGCGACTACCAGCAGGCCCACCTCTACGCGGCCCCCGGCCGGCGGGTCGGGGGGTTCATGCTGCCCCTGCAGGTCCAGGGCGAGTCGATCGCCGTCGAGGCCGGCGGCCGTGCCGTCCTGGCCGGGTCCGAGGGGTTCGGCAGCGAGGTCTGGCGGGTCCCGCTGCCGGCGTCGGCCATCCCGCGTGCCGCCCCGACTACCCGCCCTCCGCCCGGCCCGGCCCCGCCCGGTGGCGACCGGCCGCCGGGCGACGGGTCGCGGTCCTGGCCGCCGGCGGCGCTGCTGCTGGGGGCGGTGCCCGTCGCGGCGGTGCTGCTGGTCGTGGTGGCGCGGCGCCGCCGGTAGCCGACCCCGCCCTACAGGGCGATGCCCGGGTACAGCGGGAAGCGGTCGAGCAGGTCCCCGGCCCGGCTCCTGGCCTGGTCGCGGACGCCGTCGTCGAGGCTGTAGCGGGCCTTGGAGTCGCTGGCGGCCTGGGTGGCCTCCAGCACCGTGTGGACGATGGCGGCCACCTCGCGCATCTCCTCGGCGCCCATACCCAAGGTGGTCACGGCCGGCGTGCCCAGCCGCAGCCCGCTGGTGTACCAGCTGCCGTTGGGGTCGAAGGGGATCACGTTGCGGTTGAGGGTGACACCGGCCTCGCGCAGGGCGGTCTCGGCCTGGCGGCCGGTGAGGCCGTAGGGGCGGGTGTCCACCAGCAGCAGGTGGTTGTCGGTGCCGCCGGTGACGACGCTGGCCCCCTGCCGCTGCAGGGCGTCGGCCAGGGTGGCGGCGTTGTCGACGATCCGCTGCGCATAGTCGGCGAACTCGGGCCGGGCGGCCTCGGTCAGGGCGACCGCCTTGGCGGCCATGATGTGCCCCAGCGGCCCGCCCAGCACCAGCGGGCAGCCGCGGTCGACGGTGGCCGCGAACTCCGCGGCGCACAGCACCATGCCGCCCCGGGGGCCGCGCAGCGTCTTGTGGGTGGTGGTGGTGACCAGGTGGGCGTGCGCCACCGGGTCGAAGTCGCCGCTGAACACCCCGCCGGCCACCAGCCCGGCGAAATGGGCCATATCGACCATCAGCACGGCCCCGACCTGGTCGGCGATCTCGCGGAAGATGCGGAAGTTGATCTTGCGCGGGTAGGAGCTGTAACCGGCCAGCAGGACCAGCGGCCGGAAGTTCTCGGCCTGCTTGCGGACCTGGTCGTAGTCCAGCAGCGAGGTCTCGGGGTCGACGCTGTAGCGGGCGATCTGGAACAGCTTGCCGGAGATGTTGGGCCGGAAGCCGTGGGTGAGGTGGCCGCCGGCATCAAGGGCCATGCCGAGCAGGCGCTGGTTGCCGAGGTCGCGGCGCAGCGACTCCCAGTCGGCGTCCGCGAGGGCGTTGAGGTCCTTGGCGCCGGCCTGCTCCAGCACCGGCGCCTCGACCCGGCGGGTGAGGATCGACCAGAACGCCACCAGGTTGGCGTCGATGCCGCTGTGGGGCTGGACGTAGGCGTGGTCGCTGCCGAACAGGCCCTTGGCCAGCTCGACGGCCCGGCTCTCGATGGTGTCGACGTTGTCGCAGCCGGCGTAGAAGCGGTGGCCGGGCGAGCCTTCGGCGTACTTGTCCGACAGCCAGTTGCCCATGGCCAGCAGCGTTGCCGGGGAGGCGAAGTTCTCGCTGGCGATCAGCTTGAGGTTGGCTCGCTGGTCGGCCAGCTCGGCGGTGATCGCCGAGGCGATCTCGGGCGCGACCTGGCCGACCACGTCCATGGCGGCCGCGAAGGCGATGGCTTCGGCGCTGACGCCGCTGAGGTCGGCGTCGGGGCAGACGGTGCGGAGGTAGGAGGCAAGGGTGGAGTCGGCGTTCATGGTTCCTCTCCCTGTCGGTGGCGGCCGCCAGCCGCATCCTACCCGGTGCCACCGCCCGGGATGGGTTTGCCGGTTCGTCCTATACTGCGCGTTGCAACCAGGAGGTTCGCCGCCTCCTCCACCCGCCGCACAGGGAGGAGGTGAAACAAGCATGACGCACCTCAAGAATCGCCTGGCCCGCGCTGCCTGGATACTCGCATCCCTGGCCGCCCTGGCCGCAACCCTTGGCGCCGGCCACAAGTGGACGTAGCCATCTAGGCACCGGCGTGCAGCCCTCAGCGGCCCAGGCTCGACAAGGGTCTGGGGACATGGTGTGCTATCGGCCCTCTTGCCGGTCTGAACGCTCCTGCGGGCTTGGGGGACAATGGTCGCTCACCGCCGCTCGTCAGGGCTGCACGCCTACGTGCTCACCGTCTCGGCGGTCGGGCTCGGCCTGCTGGTGCTCCTCGCCAGCGGGGGCGGGCTGG
>DATHIG010000262.1:0-3810 GCA_035490035.1 Actinomycetes bacterium | reverse complement strand
TGTCGCTGCAGGACGTGGCCGACGAGGCCGGCGTCAGCAAGGGCATGGTCCTCTACTACTTCAAGAGCAAGGAGCACCTGTTCCTGGTGACCATGCGCTGGGCCCTCGAGCGGACCGAGGTCCGCATCCGCCGCCGGATCGCCGGCGCCGGCGACCCCAACGAGGTGATCGCCGCCCTGGTCGACGCCGTCTTCATCGGCCCCGAGCAGAACCGCGACTTCTACCTGCTCTACCTCGACCTGATCGAGCACGCGGCCAGGGTCCCGTCCTTCGGCCAGCTGTCCGGCATGGCCGTCGAGATCATCAACGGCCTCTACGAGGAGGTCATCCGCGACGGCGTTGCCAGGGGCGGGCTCCGGGTCGAGGACCCGGCGGCGGCCGCGGCGGCGATGCGCGCCCTGATCGAAGGCACCTTCCTGAGCTGGCTGCAACGCGAGGACTGGCGGTCCTCCCACCCCCGGTTCAAGGCCCTGTGCCACCGGAATCTCCTCCTGCTGCTGGGCGCCCGGCCATGAGGCGCATGTTCATCGACGGCCGCCTCCACGAGGCGGAGGCCGCCGACCGGCTCGAGGTGCTGGACCCCGCGACCGGCCAGCTGGTCGAGACGGTCCCGGCCGGCGCCGCCGCCGACGTCGACGCCGCCGTGACCGCCGCCAACGCCGCCTTCGGTGGCTGGTGGGACACCCCGGCCGGCCGGCGCGGCGAGCTGCTGTACCGGGCGGCGGCGCACGCCCGCGACCACACCGACGAGCTGGTCGCATCGCTCACCCAGGAACAGGGCAAGCCGCTGCGCGAGGCCCGGCTGGAGATCGACCGATGCCTGGAGACGCTGGAGCATTACGCCGGCCTGGCCAAGAGCCTGCGCGGCGGGACAGTGCCCAACCTGGACGACGGCGCCTACGGGGCCGTCCTGCGCCGCCCCCTGGGGGTGGTGGGGGCGATCGTGCCCTGGAACTTCCCGACCACCCTGCTGGCCAACAAGCTCGGCCCGGCCCTGGTGACCGGCAACACGGTGGTGGCCAAGCCGGCCGAGACGACCCCGCTGACCACCCTGCGCCTGGCCGAGCTGCTCCACCAGGGCGGCCTGCCGGCGGGGGTGTGCAACGTCGTCACCGGGACCGGGCCGGTCGCCGGCGACGCCCTGGTCCGCCACCCGCTGGTCCGCAAGGTCGCCTTCACCGGTTCAACGGCGGTCGGCAGGCGGACCATGGCCGCCGCCGCCGAGCACCTCAAGCGGGTCACCCTTGAGCTGGGCGGCTCGGACCCGATGATCATCTGCGACGACGCCGACCTGGACCGGGCGGTGAGCGCGGCCAGCGTGGGCCGGTTCTTCAACTGCGGCCAGGCCTGCCTGGCCACCAAGCGCCTGTTCGTGTTCGACAGCGTCGCCGACCAGGTGATCGAGCGGCTGGTGGGCAAGGCGGCCCGGCTTCGGGTCGGCCCGGGCACGGCCGACCGGGTGCAGATGGGCCCGCTGCACTCGGCCCGCCAGCTGGCGCTGGTCGAGGACCAGGTGGCCGACGCGGTCGGCCGTGGAGCCAAGGTCCTGTATGGCGCCGCCAGGCTGCGGGGCGAGCCCTACGACCGCGGCTTCTTCTACCAGCCGACCCTGCTGCTGGAGCCGCCGCCCGACGCCAGGGTGGCGGTCGAGGAGACCTTCGGCCCGGTGCTGCCGATCTGGCGGGTGGCCGACCTCGAGGAGGGGATCCGGCGCGCCAACGACTCGCCGTTCGGGCTCGGCTCGGCCATCTGGACCCGCGACCTGCACCGGGCGACGCTGGCCGCCGAGCGGCTGGAGGCCGGCTACACCTGGGTCAACTCCATCAACAAGGTCTACGACGAGCTGCCGTTCGGGGGGCTGAAGCAGAGCGGCTACGGCAAGGAGCACGGCATCGAGGCGCTCGACTACTACCAGGAGACCAAGTCGGTGGTGGTCCGGCACTGAGCGCCCGAGAGGAGGCGTAGATGACGGCTTCGACATTGCCCGAGCGCTACAACGTCAGCACGCTGCTCGACCGGAACCTCGAGTCCGGCCGCGGGGCCAAGGCCGCGCTCGTCGGCGCCGACGGCGAGGTCACCTACGAGCGGCTGCACGCCATGGCCTGCGCGGCCGGGCGGGCCCTTGGCGGCCTCGGCGTCCAGCGCGAGCAGCGGGTGCTGCTGGTGATGGACGACACCCCGGCCTTCCCGGCGGTGTTCCTGGGCGCGATCAGGGCCGGGATGGTCCCCGTCCCGGTCAACCCGCTGTTCAAGCCGGACGACTACCGGTATCTCCTGGCCGACAGCGAGGCCAGGGCGGTGGTGGTCGACCTGGACCTGCTGCCCAAGGTCCGGGAGGCGCTACACGGCCATGACGAGCCGGTGCAGCTGGTCGTGGCCGGCGGCTCCGCCGAGGGCGCCAACACCCTCGACGAGCTGCTGGCCGAGCACGCCGGCGAGCTGGCCCCGGCGCGGACCCACCGCGACGACGCGGCCTTCTGGCTCTACAGCTCCGGCTCCACCGGCCGGCCCAAGGGCGTCGTCCACCTCCAGCACGACCTGCCCTACACCTGCCAGACCTACGCCGCCGAGGTGCTGGGGATCGGCGAGGGCGACGTCTGCCTCTCCACCACCAAGCTGTTCCACGCCTACGGACTCGGCAACAGCCTCTCGTTCCCGTTCTGGGTGGGGGCGACCACGGTGCAGCTGTACGGCCGGCCGGTCCCCGACCGGGTCCTGGATGCGGTCGAGCGCCACCGGCCGACGCTGCTGTTCTCGGTCCCGACCCTGTTCAACGCCATGCTGGCCACGCCGGAGGCCGAGCGGCGAGACCTGTCGTCGGTGCGGCTGTGCGTCTCGGCCGCCGAGTCGCTGCCGGCCGAGATCTGGCGGCGCTGGCACGACAGCTACGGACTGGTCATCCTCGACGGCATCGGCTCCACCGAGATGCTGCACATCTTCTGCTCCAACACCCCGGACCAGGTTCGGCCCGGGTCCAGCGGCAAGGCCGTGCCCGGGTATAGTCTCAAATTGCTCGGCGAGGAGCTGGAGGCCACCCCGCAGGGGGAGACCGGCAACCTGTACGTCCGCGGCGACAGCGCCCTGGCCGGCTACTGGCGCCAGCACGAGAAGACCAAGCAGACGGTCCTTGGCGACTGGGTCTGGACCGGCGACCGCTACCGGCGGGACGCCGACGGCTTCTGGTGGCACCAGGGCCGGGTCGACGACATGCTCAAGGTGGGCGGGCTGTGGGTCTCCCCGGTGGAGATGGAGCAGGCCCTGGCCGAGCACCCGGCCGTCTACGAGTGCGCCGTCGTCCAGGTCCTGGTCGACGGGCTGACCCGGATCAAGGCGGTGGTGGTCTGCCGGGAGGCCGACCAGGGGCTGCTCACCCCCGAGCTGCAGCAATGGTGCAAGCAGCGTCTCCAGCGCCACGAGTACCCGCACGTGGTGGAGTACACCGACGAGCTGCCCAAGACCACCACCGGCAAGATCCAGCGCTACAAGCTGCGCGACGCGCCCGCCGGGACCGCCGGATGATCGACGGCATCCCGCTGGTCGACGTCCACCTGCACCCGGCCCGCCGGCCGACCCTCAAGGTGGACTGGCGGCGGTGGGCGCTCGAGCTCGGCCGGGACATCCCGTTCGACGACCTCTACGACCGGGCCGGCGCCATCCGCCCCGACCGCTTCGACGCCTACCTGGCGCGGGAGGGCGTCGACATCGCCCTGCTGATGAGCGAGTACAGCCCGCGGGTCACCGGCATCCAGCCGGTCGAGGACCTCATCCCGCTGCTGGAGCACAACCCGCGGCGCTTCCGCCTGATCGCCA
>DATHIG010000261.1:0-14042 GCA_035490035.1 Actinomycetes bacterium | reverse complement strand
CGCCTCGGCCCGTGCCTGCTCGGCCTCCAGGTAGCCGGCCAGCTGGCCATCGATCCTGTCCAGGGTGGCCTGGAGCTGCCCGACCAGCCGCTGGACCTGCCGCCGCTCGTCGTCCTGGCGCCGGTGGACCAGGTCGGCCTGGGCCAGGTCGGCGGCCACCCGCTCGTTGAGCTCGTCAACCTCGGCCTTGCGGACCCGCACGTCGGTGACCACCGCGGCCCGCGCCTCAAGGGCCGCCTTCTGCATCGGCAGCCGGCGCAGGGCGTCGGCGGGCGGGCTGACCCCGCCCAGCAGCTCCCCCAGCAGCCATTGGGGGCCGCCCATGTAGGTGGCCCTGGCCTGCTCGTCGAGCTGGAGCTGGGCGGCTTCCAGTTGCTGCCGGGCGGCCTCCTGCCTGGCCTTGAGCTTGGACAGGCTCTGCTGGAGGCGGCGACGGCGGTCGTCGGTGGCGTTCAGCTGCTCGGCCAGCCGTTCCACCTCGGCATGCTGCTGGTCGAGCTTGGCCTGCAGCGCCTTGGCCTTGGCGGCCAGGGCGGCGTTGGGGGCCGCCGGTTCGGCGGCCGCCGCCGTGCCGACGACCAGGGCGACAAGCAGTGCGAGCACCAGGGCGATCGGGGCGTGACGGGCAGACCGTGCGGTCGCGTAGCCACCCTTGGACATCGCTCGCCCCCAAATCGACCGATCCGCGGGCATCGTACCCGATATTGCCGACTTTGCACCCCGCAGATTGCCTACGCCGGATGGGCGAGGCGGCCCTCAGAACTGGTGCTGCTCGGTGGAGTCCTCCAGGGCGAGGGTGGACGCGGTCCCGGCCGAGACGGCCTGGCTGATGGCGTCGAACACCCCGGTGCCGACCTCTCGCTGGTGCCGGGTCGCGGTATAGCCGCTGGCCTCCAGCTCGAACTCGTGCTGCTGCAGCCGCACATAGGCGCTCATGCCCTCGGCGGCGTAGCCGCGGGCCAGGTCGAACATGGCCGCGTTCATCGAGTGGAAGCCGGCCAGGGTGATGAACTGGAACCGGTAGCCCATGGCGGCCAGCTCCTTCTGGAACACCGCGATGGTCTGGTCGTCCAGGTGCCTGCGCCAGTTGAAGGAGGGCGAGCAGTTGTAGGCCAGCAGCTTGCCCGGGAACTGGGCGTGGACCGCCTCGGCGAACTGCCTGGCCTGCTGGAGGTCGGGGGTGGAGGTCTCACACCAGATCAGGTCGGCGTAGGGGGCGTAGGCCAGGGCACGGGCGATCGGCGCGGCCGGGCCGGCCCGGACCCGGAAATAGCCCTCGGCGGTCCGCTCCCCGGTCAGGAACCGCCGGTCGCGCTCGTCCACATCGGCGGTCAGCAGGGTCGCCGCCAGGGCGTCGGTCCTGGCGATGAGCATGGTCGGGACGCCGGCGACGTCGGCGGCCAGCCGGGCCGCCTGGAGGGTCCGGATGAACGCCCCCGTCGGGACCAGGACCTTGCCGCCCAGGTGCCCGCATTTCTTCTCGGAGGCCAGCTGGTCCTCGAAATGGATCCCGGCCGCTCCGGCCTCGATCATCGCCCTGGCCAGCTCGTAGGCGTTCAACGGCCCGCCGAACCCGGCCTCGGCGTCGGCCACGATCGGCAGCAGGTAGGACCGGTCCCCGCCGTCCAGCCGCTCCACCTGCTCGGCCCGGAGCCGGGCGTTGTTGATCCGGCGGATCACCGCCGGCACCGAGTTGGCCGGGTACAGGCTCTGGTCGGGGTAGACCTGCTCGGCCAGGTTGGCGTCGGCCGCGACCTGCCAGCCCGACAGATAGATGGCCTCCAGCCCGGCCTTGGCCATCTGCACCGCCTGGCCGCCGGTCAGCGCCCCCAGCGCGGCCACGAAGTCCCGCTCCTGGAGCAGCCACCACAGCCGCTCAGCCCCGACCCGGGCCAGGGTGTGCTCCACCAGCACGCTCGGCCGCAGCCGCAGCACGTCCTCGGGGCCATAGTCGCGCCGGATCCCGCGCCAGCGCGAGCTGGACGCCCATTCCTCGGCCAGACGAGCGGGGTTGAGATCGGGCATGGCTGCACCACCTCCCGGAAGCACTTCCGGATGGGTCTCACGAGGAATTGTGGTGTCGAACCGCCGCGGATCTGGCCGATAGGACAGATGCCGACCATAGCCCAGCATCAAGGTATTGATCCAATCACTTGTTGCTATGTTGTTGATAGATGGGATCGATACCAGCAGGTCAGCGCAGGCGGCGCGGCTGGTTGACGTAGGGGCAGTGGCGGCAGCCGCGGTCGCAGCAGCTGCCGCGCGCCCACAGGAAGGCCGCGGTGAAGCACCAGTAGCCGGTGGCCGGGTCGAGGTAGCCGTCCTCCCCGGCGTCCAGCGCCAGCCGGTGGGCGGCCAGGATGGTCGCGTAGTCGCCCCGGCCCGGGTCGAGCCGGCCCGGGTCGGGCAGGGCCAGCCGGGCCGGCAGGGCAGCCTCGCGCTCGGTCATCGTTCCAGCCTAGCCGCCGCTTGCTCTGGAGTAGGCTCATGCGCGCATCCCACCGTCCTGGCTTCGGCCCCAGCCGAGCCGAAGCCCCGCCGCCCCAAGGAGCCGAGATGGGCATACCAAGCGCCTCGTACTCGATCACGATGCGGGTCCATCTCGGTGCCGACCCGCTGGGCATCGGCCGGATCACCACCGCGGTCGGCGAGTCGGCGGGCACGGTGGTGGCCGTCGACATCGTCGAGTCCCACCCGTATCTGCTCATCGTCGACCTCACCTGCAACGCCGCCGACGCCCGCCACGCCGACGCCATCACCCAGGCCGTCGGCGCGATCGAGGGTGCGCAGGTGCACGCGGTCAGCGACCGGACCTTCCTGCTCCACCTGGGCGGCAAGCTCGAGGTCACCTCCAAGGTGCCGCTGCGCACCCGCGACGACCTGTCGATGGCCTACACCCCCGGGGTGGCGCGGGTGTGCCGGGCGATCGCGGCCAACCCCGCCGACGCCCGCAAGCTCACCATCAAGCGCAACACCGTGGCCGTCGTCACCGACGGCTCGGCCGTGCTCGGGCTCGGCAACATCGGCCCCGAGGCCGCCCTGCCGGTGATGGAGGGCAAGGCCCTGCTGTTCAAGCAGTTCGCCGGGGTCGACGCCTGGCCGGTCTGCCTTGCCACCCAGGACACCGACGAGATCGTGCGCACCGTCGAGCTCCTGGCCCCCGTCTACGGCGGGGTCAACCTGGAGGACATCGCAGCCCCCCGCTGCTTCGAGGTCGAGCGCCGGCTGCGCGAGTCGCTGGACATCCCGGTGTTCCACGACGACCAGCACGGCACGGCCATCGTGGTCCTGGCCGCGCTGACCAACGCCCTGCGGGTGGTCGGCAAGAAGCTGTCCGAGACCAGGCTGGTGCTGTCGGGGTCGGGCGCCGCCGGGGTCGCCATCATCAAGATCCTGCAGGCCGAGGGGGCCGGCCAGATCGTCGCCTGCGACCGCACCGGCGTGCTCCACCCGGGCCGCGAGGGCCTGGACGAGAGCAAGCGCTGGGTGGCCACCCACACCAACCCCGACCGCCGGGGCGGCACCCTCCGCGACGCGCTGGCCGGCGCCGACGTGTTCGTCGGGGTCAGCGGCCCGGGCATCCTGGAACCCGACGACGTCCGCACCATGGCGTCCGACGCGATCGTGTTCGCCCTCGCCAACCCCGACCCAGAGGTCGACCCGGCCGGCGCCCGCCGCCACGCCGCCGTCGTCGCCACCGGCCGCAGCGACGAACCCAACCAGATCAACAACGTCCTCGCCTTCCCCGGGGTGTTCCGGGGCGCCCTGGACGCCGGGGCCCGCACCATCTCCGAGGCGATGAAGGTGGCAGCGGCCAGGGCGATCTCCGAGCGCGTCCACGACGACGAGCTCCGCCCCGACTACATCGTCCCCAGCGTGTTCGACAAGGGCGTGGCCCCGGCGGTGGCCGCCGCCGTCCGCCGCGCCGCCGGCGGGGGGCACGCCGACGGCGCGGTCGACGGGTGATCCCGGGGATCGACCAGGCAGGGGTCACCGCCTGGTTCCAGGGGCAGGTGCCGGGGGTGGCTCCGCCGCTGCGGTTCGAGGCGATCGCCGGGGGCCGCTCCAACCTCACCTACCGGGTCCGTGACGCCGCCGGGGCCACCTACGTGCTGCGCCGCCCTCCGCTGCACGGCGTGCTCCCCTCCGCCCACGACATGTCCCGCGAGTACCGGGTCATCTCCGCCCTCGCCGGCACCCGGGTCCCGGTCCCGGCCACCTTCGGACTCTGCCAGGACCCGGCGGTCAGCGGCGCCCCGTTCTACGTGATGGCCCACGTCGACGGGATCGTCCCCCGTGACGAGACGGTGGTCGCCGCCAGCCTGGACGAGCCGGCAAGGGCGGCGGCCGCCGACTCGCTGGTCGACGCCCTGGTCGCCCTGCACCAGGTCGACCCCGACCAGGTCGGCCTCGGTCAGCTTGGTCGCCGCGAGGGCTACATGGAGCGCCAGCTCGCCCGCTGGAAGCGCCAGCTCGAACAGTCCCAGACCCGTCCGCTGCCAACCCTCGACGAGGTCCACCGCCGCCTGTCGGCCGCCGTCCCAACCCAGGTCGGCCCGGCCAGGATCGTCCACGGCGACTTCCGCCTCGACAACCTCATCCTCTCCAGGGACGGCCAGGTCCTCGCCGTCCTCGACTGGGAGCTCTGCACCCTCGGGGACCCGTTGGCCGACGTCGGCCTCCTGCTCGTCTACTGGGCCGAACCCGGCGACGACACCCTCCCGCTCGGCACCGCCCCGACGCTCATGCCCGGCTTCCCCACCCGAGCCGCCCTCGCCCAGGCGTACGCGACCCGGGCGGGTCGCGACCTGTCCCAGCTCGGCTACTACCTGGCCTTCGCCTACTGGAAGCTGGCCGTCATCCTCGAGGGCGTGGTCGCTCGCAACGCCACCGGCGCCTACGGCCAGGGCGACGACACCTGGCGCGGGTTCGCCGAGGTGGTCGTGAAGCTGGGCGACCGGGCCCTGGACCGCAGCAGGTCGTGAGTCGCGGGGCCACCCGCAAGACTTCCCGTGACCTGCTCAGCGCAAGGCTCGGCGGCTGGTGCGGGGTTCGCTGGGGGCGACCATGGCCTGCAGCTGGCGGTCGCGGAACCAGGGCCGCAAGGTGATGTAGGCGGGTGGGAGGTGACCGTAGAGGAGCACACCGTGGCCGGGAGAGATCCAGCGCAGGGCCTCGGCCGGTGAGGCGTTGCGGGCTCTTGGGGCGGCGCGGGCCGGATCGCCATCGCCGCGGTCCTTGCCCGCCTTGGCCAGGGCGGCAGGGGTGGCCAGGTGGCGGACGGTCTCGTCCTCGAGCAGGTGGGAGAGCAACGCCAACGTCTCGGTGTCGGTGACGCCGCTCAGGATCACCTTGGCCCGGTGGTTGGCGAACACCGCCTCGGCCCGGTCGTCGTAGCGGGCCTTCATCTGGCCCAGGTGCCGGAAGGCGGTGATCAGCTGCACCCCGTGGCCGCCGGCGTTGGCCGCGTACATGTCCAGCTGGGGCAGGGCGGCCGAGCTGGCGGCGTCGTCGAGGACGACCAGCAGGGCCGGGTCGAGCGGCGCCCCCCGGTTGCGGGAGCGTTCGAAGGCCAGCTCGACCACGTCCTGGACCAGGGCGACGGTCAGCGGGCCGAGCCGCCGCTGCTCGTGCGCGGGCAGGTTCACGTAGGCGGTGTTGGCCATCCCGTCGAGCAGGCGCTCGGCGGTGAACCGGGTCGCCACCGACGCCTCCTTGACCGTCGGGTCGGTGTAGGCGGCGATGACCCCGAGCACGCTGGCGTAGACCTGGCCGCGGCGCTGTTCGGCCAGGGCCGAGATCGACTGGAAGGCGTCCCCGGCGGCCGGCTCCCCGGCGACGTTGATGGCGGCGGTGACCTCGGCCCGGTCCTGGCGCTGGGCCCAGCGCAGCACGTCGCTCATGGCCCGGCCGGAGATGGCCGCGGCCAGCAGCAGGGACGCCAGCAGGTTGGTGGTGGCCCCGGGGATGGCCTCCATCTCCCGGTCGGCCCTGCTGGACAGCCGGCTCGCGTCCACCAGCGACAGCGCCATCCGGTAGGCGCCCTCCCAGGTCTCGCAGCGGGGCAGCGGCGACCAGGTGTTGGCCTCCATGCCGGTGGCGCCGGCCGGGTCGTAGACGAACACCTCGCCCTTCCCCCAGCGCCGGCCGATGGTGGAGCGGATCAGGTCGGGCTTGACGCAGGCGGCCAGGACCGGGCCGTCCCATTCCAGGACGGCCGGGATGGCCAGGCCGCTGGTCTTCTGGCTCTGGGTGGACCCAAGGACGATCACCGACTGCAGCGGCTCGGCCGCGACCAGGCGGCCGTTCACCCGGCCGAGGGTGACCCGCCACGGGGTCGGAGCGCGAACGTACAGCTCCCGGAACAGCTGGGGGCGGGCCCACCCGGCCGGGCCGACCCGGTCGGGGGCCTGGATCTCCCGCTGGACCACGGTGACCCTGCCCATGCGCTGTCGCGCCGACCGCATGGCGGCGCTCAGGTACACCCAGGCGGTGGTGAGCACGGCCACCAGGATCAGGAAGGTCGCCCAGAACAGCACCGGGCCGGGCAGCAGCTGGCGCGCCCCCCTTGGCCAGGCGGCGGCCGGGTCGAGCGGGTGGCGCGGCACCCTGGTCACGACCGCGCCCATCTCGGCCAGCGTCACCCTCGGCCACGAGCCGGAGTGGACGAAGCCGGCGACCTGGCCGGTCAGCCAAAGGACGAACGTCGCCCCGAGCAGGACCACGACCGCCAGCAGCAGGAACTGGTCGAGGGGCCCCTCGCGCCGGACCGCCGGCCGCAGGCTCATGACGCCGAGTCGACGGCCTGGTCGTCCTCGGAGGTGATCCAAGGCGCCGACCGCGGGCCCATGTTGGCGTCGGTGTCGACGATCTCCCGCTCGAGGAGCGGGTCGATGCGGTGCTGGACGATGAACGAGCGCCGCCCGACCCGCCACAGCGCCTCCCCCCGCTCCAGCATCGGGATCTGCTCGACCTCGGTCTGGGTGAGCCCGAGCAGCTCCCGGGCCTGCTCGACCTCGCCGGGCGACTGCCGGTAGATGACCCGGGTCTCGGAGTCCTCCAGCAGCCCCTTGGCCAGCTGGACCTGCTCGCTGCCCGAGTCGCCGGCCGCGGTCAGGTCGGACAGGCGGTGCATGACGGCGATGTTCTGCACCCCGTACTGGCGGGCCAGCTTCCAGCTCTCGCGCAGCCAGCGGGCGATGGCCAGGTGCCGCAGCACCACCCAGGCCTCGTCGAGGACCACGATCCGCCGCACCCCGTCGTTGCGGGCCCACGACCCCTGCAGCCAGGCCGCCGTGCAGGCCATCAGGATGGGCCGCGCCTCGTCCTTGACCTCGCGCAGGTTGAACACCACCAGCCGCCCCGACAGGTCGAGCCCCGGCGAGGTCGGCCCGTCGAACATCCCCCGCAGGTCGCCGGCCCCCATCCGACGCAACGACAGCGCCAGCTGCCGCCCGTCCTCGGCCAGCCGCGCCGTCGAGGTCCGCAGCTCGTGCGCGGTCGCGTCCGACGGCTCCAGCAGCCGGTTCACCACCTGGGGAATGATCGGCTGGCTGTTGCGCCTGGCCGCCTCAACGACCGCCTCGTCGTGCGCCCGCTCCAGGCACGCATCCTCCTCCGGTCTGAGGTTCCGCCCCAGCATCACCCCGGAGATCGACCGCAGCAGCGCCAGCTGCGCATCCCCCCCGATCATCGGGTCAAGCGGGTTCAGCCGCAGCGTCCCCCCGCTGGCGAACCGGATCGGCTCCACCCCGCACATCGCCGCCAGCGCGTCGTACTCGCCCTTCGGGTCGATCACCCAGGCGGTCCGCCCGAACAGTAGTTGTCTCCAAAGGTAAGTCTTAATCAGACTCGATTTAGCATACCCGATCTGACCAATTACCAGCATATTTGGCCCGGTAATCTCTTTTCCGTAAAGAGCCCACGGGTCGAAGCAAAAACTTCCGCCGAAAACATCGCGGCCGATGTAGACCCCTTCGCTACCTAATCCGCCCTCAGAGATAAACGGGTAAGCAGCCTGTAGATGAGCCGTTGTGACTCTGTGCGCGGGCCTGCGCGGCTTAGTTCTCATAGCGCTTCCGACCAGTCCGTCGGACATTTTCGAGTGCCGTCACGGCGTGTAGGTGATCGGGTTTCACGCAAAGCTTGTTGGAACAGATGTGATCAATCTGGAAGCCATCCGGGATGGGTCCTACGTAGAGTTCATAGAACACACGGTGCGCGCGCTGGAGGCGTCCTTGGTGTTCTACGAGGGGTATGTCGCCGACATCCCGCAGGGTTTCGACCTCGATCACCTGTGCCGGAACCCGGTGGGCGTACCGGGTCTTGCCGTCCACTGTCAGCGTGCCGTACCCGGCTGTTGTCCTGGCCCGTTGCCAGACCCAGCAGCCGGTGTCGAGGTCGATCAGGTAGTCGCTCACTTCAGGCCCCGGCCCATCGGGAGCGTGTAGGAAAAGCAGAGCTCCTGTTCGCCGTCGCAGCGTTGGAGCTCCAGGCGGGACTGACCGGCGGCGTGCTCGACCTCGCCGCAGGCTTCGGCGAGGGCCTCGGGGTTGTCGGCGGTGACGGTGATGTAGCCGGAGAAGCGGACGTCGGCGTGGCCGTCGGCCAGCTCCTGCTCGCGCCGGTTCACGGCGTCGGCCTGGTTGCGGCGCTTGGCGGTGCCGAGGAAGCCGAGCTTCTGGCGCAGCTCCTCGTCGGCGACGTCGGCGGTCTTGGCGAACCCGACGGCGCGCATCGCCTTGAGGGGCGGGACCGGTTCCATGGTGACCGCGACGGTGCGCATGGAGCGGGTCTGGACCAGCAGGGGGGCCAGGAAGTCGGGGCCGACGTCGATCCGGGGCCACTCGGCGATCCAGTAGGTGGCGTGGACGACGTCGTTGGTCTGGTAGTAGCCCCAGCGTTCCTCGCTGCGCATCGGCCAGGCGTTGCGGGCCGCAACGCCGCCCTTGCGGTTCTCGGCGTCGACGCTGTCCAGGCGGGCCAGGTTGGCCCGGGCGTGGGGGTCGTAGGACAGGCGGATGGTGGCGGCCAGGCGGCGCGGGCCGAGGGCGTGCAGGACCTCGACCTCGGCCGACTCCAGGCGCCGGGCCATCGTCTCCAGCTCCCTGGCCAGGACCATGCAGGCGCCGGTGTCCTTGCCCCCGGCCTGCTTGATGGCCCGGCCGGCCTTGCTGGCGTTGACCTGGAGCACGATGTAGAGCTCGTGCTGCTCGGTGACCGGGGCGGCCGCGTGGGTGAGGCGCAGGTAGCTCTGGAGGGGCAGGGCGTCCAGGCCGATGGACGGGTCGATCGCCTCGCGCAGGTAGCGGCTGAGCGCGTCGGGGTCGTCGGGGGCGGTGCGCTCGATCCACTGGACGCGGCTGATCGGGCTGCCCTCGCGGGCCAGCCCGGCGATCACCCCGGCCCAGCCGGCCAGCCGGTGGGCCTTGTCGACGGGGTCGAGCAGCACGAACGAGCGCGCCCTGGCCTGGATGACGGCGGAGAAGGTGTGGTTGGGACGGTCGGCGAGCACCCCGAGCTCGACCCCGCGGAAGGGGAAGGCGAGCAGCTCCACCTTCCCGATCGACTCGGGCAGCTTGACGGGCTCGGCCCCGTCGATGAAGCGGGTGCCGGCTTCGGGGGCGCGCGAGCGGAAGCGGCTGCGTCCGGTCGCCTTGCGGGCCATGAAGACTCCGATCACGGGGACCCATTCGTTGAGGGGCCTGCCATGTAGCGGTACGAAGGTACCAAGGGCGCCAAGGCTGAGGATGATCACGCCCAGCGCCAGCCCGAGGCCGCTCTTGAGGGCCTGGACCAGGATGATGGTGAGGAACACCGACCCGCCGAGGATCACCAGCTGCCCGGGGCGCAGGGCACCGATCCAGCCGCGACGCTCCAGCGGGCCGAAGCGGTAGTGGACCTCGAGGGGACTACGCATCCGCGCCTCGCTCGCCGGACAGGTCCGGCAGCTTCAGCGGCTTGGTGCCGCCACCGGTCGAGCCGCCGTTGCCGCCGATGTTGGCCGCCGCCGGGCGGGCCGAGGAGCGGATCGGGGCCGGCGCCGACGGCTCCCCGCCGGCGTCACCGGCCGAGCTCATGGCGGCGAAGCTGGAGGTGGCGCGGTTGCGGGCGGCGCCGACGGCGGCGGCGGAGGCCGCCACCGGGGCGGCGAACCCGGAGGCCGGCCCGGCCGCGGCGGCGCTGCTGCGGAAGCGGGTCTGGATCATGCCCGAGACCACCGAGGAGCTGGTGGTCAGGGCGGTGGCGCCCTGGGTGGCCTGGCGCAGCGCGGCCCGCTGGTGGCCGGCGGTGACCACCGCCGCCTCGGCCAGCGGGATCAGCTTGAGCAGGGCGATCGGGGTGAAGGCGGCCATCAGCAGCAGGGCGCCGCCGGCCAGCACGCCCTCGAACTTGTCGCCCAGCCCGCCCCTGGCCAGCCCGGCCGCGGCCAGGTTGATGATGGCCACGATGAACACCTTGGCGAAGATGATGGCGATCAGGAACTCGATCAGCCGCCGGCACCAGCGCCAGCCCGCCGGCCAGATCATGGCCGAGAGGGCCAGGGGCAGGAACAGCACCGAGATGTAGATCGCGGCCGCCCGCAGCAGCAGCTCCAGCCAGATCGACAGCGCTCCCAGGGTGACGATCAGCGCCCCCAGCAGCACCCCGAACACCGGGGCGGCCGGGTTGAGGGTCCCGGCGCCGAGCCCGGCCAGGGCGTTGCCGGCGTCGCTCATGAACTTCTGGGCGTCGCCGGCGGCGTTGCCGCCAAGGGCCGCGCTCATCCAGTCGCTGATGTTGATCAGGATCTGGGTCATGGCCGGGCCGACGGCCGACAGGATGGCCGCCAGCGGCAGGAACACGAAGGCCGAGCGGATGGCCTGCATGCCGTCGGCGCGCACGATCGACTGGGCGACCGAGACCAGCAGGATGGGCAGGGCGATGACCACGGCGAGGGCCATCATCACCCGGTACTGGGAGGCGAACCAGTCCGCGTTGACCACGTCGGGGCTGGTGGTGCCGTGGATCAGCCCGCCGACCTTCTCGAGGAAGAACTTGCCCGCGGCGGCCACCGCGGCGGTGAAGCTGCGCAGCGCGCTGTCGCCAGCTGTCTGGACCACGTTCTGGGCCGCGCCCGTGACCGCGCCGGTGACCGCCTTGCCGGGGTTGGTCCCGGCCTGGCAGACAGCGCGTGCCGCCGGGTTGGGGATGGAGTCGCATCGCTCCTGGGCCGGGTCGGGCTGGGTCTGGGCGACCGCGGCCGGGGCCACCACCACCAGCAGGGCGGCCAGCGCGACCAGCAGCAGCGCGGCGGTCGACCATCGGCGGCGCACACCGAAACGACGAATCACCCCAGAACCGGGACCATGCGCGCCGGGCATGGTCGAGCGGCGCTCTGGGACCGCGCGGGCCCGGGCGCGCTTACGATCCAGGTGCATAGGTGAACTCCTTGAACTCGCTGGCCTTGGTGACCAGCTCGGCGGCGGCGGTCGGCGGTGCGACGTCGGCGATCGGGACCGGCCCCTCGGCGGTGGTGCTGTCGAGCTGCTTCCAGTCGTCCTTGACCCAGCGCAGGTCGACGGTGGTGGTGCCCCAGCCCTCGCGGATCGGCACCGGACCCTGGGCCCCGCCGAGCGACCCGCTCACGCTGGTGACCCAGATGGCGACCCTGGCGGTGCCGCCACCGTACTCCTCGACCCGCCAGCCCACCGGCGTCGCCCGCAGCAGGACCTGGGAGCCGTCGTCGGCGGCGCCGGTCACCCCGAGGCCCTTGCGAAGCGAGCCCACCGCCTGGTCGAAGGTCCGCTGCAGGCGGGTCCTGGCCTCGGGGGCGGCCAGGGTGGCGATGGCCAGCCGGCGCTTGCCGTCGTCCAGGATCAGCGAGCTGGACAGCACCCTGGTGAAGTTGGCCGCCGCGGCGACCGCCCCCTGCTGGGTGCGGGTGTAGCCGACCCCGACGCCGTGCTCGACCCGGCGCGGGCCGACCCGGCTGGTCGCCGCCCCGCGGGCCTGCGGGTCGGCCGCGGCCGTCGCGGGGGTGGCGGCGACGGTCGGCGCCGTCGGGGCGGCGGTGGCCGCCGAGGCGGCCGTGGTCGCCGGCGGGGCCGCGACCGCGGCCTGGCCCCGGATCATGGTCGCCCGCCCGATGAGGATGCCGCCGAGGAACAGCACCAGGGCGAGCAGCAGCATGGTCAGCATCCCCGGCATGCCGCCGGCCCCGAAGCGCCGCTGCTCGGGCGGCCGCCACATCACCCGGGCCCGTCCATGGTCCTCAACCGCCATGGCCCTCACCCCTTCGGCAATGCCAACGAGGTCCGGCGCGCCGGCCGGACCCCCAGCGTCGGGGAGCGGTCCATGTCGTCCCTAGGCCGTCTGTCCGAGCGAGAATGCCCAGTTGACCAGTGCGGCGGCGGCGCCGACGATGATGGCGCCGACCACCGAGTACAGGGTGGCCCGCTTGCCGACGGCGGCCTGGTGGTAGTTGGACGACAGCGAGCCGATCCCCCACATGGCACCGCCGATGATGATGCCCACCAGGGCGATCAGCAGCGCGAAGGCGCCGATGCCGTTGATCAGCGTCTGGACGGGGCCGGCGCCGGGGATGGCGTCGAAATCTGGGGTGAAATTCACTTCCTGGGCGATCAGGCGGAGCATCGGTAGTTCCCTCCGATGGTCATGCCGTGAATCCATCGGCCACGGCGGCGGCTACCTCCAAGTACGCGCGTCTGGTAACGGGACGCAAACGGTCGACCTGGGTCTCGGCGCCGGCACTCAGGTGCGGGTCCCACGGCACCTGGACAACGGCCCGGCAGCGTCCCGCGAAATGTTCCTCGATCTTGCCCACCTCGACCAGGCCCTCCTCCCGCACCGCATTGATGACCGCGATGGCGTTGCGGACCAGCTCGGCATGGCCGTTCTCGTTCAACCAGTCCAGCGTCGAGCTGGCCGCCCTGGCCGAGTCCAGGCTGGGCGACATCACCACCACGATCTGGTCAGCCAACTGCAGGATTCCCTTTGTAGCCGATTCCAAGACACCGGTCCCGGTGTCGAGCAGGATCAGGTTGTAGTGCCGCTCCAGCAGGGCGATGGCCCGCCGGTAGTCCTCCTCGCCCAGCGCGGTGGTGATGCGCGGGTCGTCGTCGGAGGCGACCACCTCGAGACGGGTCGGAGCCTGGTTGGTGTAGGACCGGATGTCGGCGTAGCGGATGATCTCCTGCTCGTCGGCCAGCAGGTTGGTCACGGTGGCGGCGGTCTCCCGGCGCACCCGGTAGCCGAGCGACCCGGCGTCGGGGTTGCCGTCAAGGGCCACCACCCGGTCCCCGCGCAGCGACGCGAAGGTATGGCCGAGCATCAGGGTGGTGGTGGTCTTGCCGACCCCGCCCTTGCGGCTGATGACCGCGATCGAGCGGCAGCCGGCCACCGGGGACTTGGCCCGGGCGATCAGCTGGCGCTCGGCCCGCTCGGCCGGGCTCGGCCCGAAGTTGATCCGGCCGCCCGACAGCCAGTAGACGAACCGGCGCCAGCCGTCCCGGGGTGGGGCGGCCTGGCCGCGCAGGTAGCGCTCGGGGGTGAAGTCGGCGGCGGTCGCGGTCGAACGCCCGCTTGCCGGGCTGGTCACCCCGGCCCGCCGGTCGGCGCGATCGACCCGGTCGGACCTGCCGTCCAGCAGGTCGCGCGAGTCCGCCGGAAGTCTCCGGCCGGGAGTCTCAGGATCCGGGTGCATCCCGTAGCCACCGGCAGCAGGTTGAGAGCCCGCCCGGCGGCCTGGAGCCGGCGCCGAGGCTGGCGCCGAGGCTGGGGCCGGTGAGGAAGCTGGGGCCGGTGAGGAAGCTGGGGCCGGTGAGGAAGCTGGGGCGGGCGGGGCTGCCGGGCCGGCTCGATCTGCCGCCCGACCGTCGCCGTCGGTGCCGGGGTCCTGCTCGTCGCCACGGCCAAGCGGGACCAGGGCCTCCTCGGAACCCCCGGTCCAGGCGGGCCTCTGCTGCTGGCTCACAACGACCCCCGGTCGAATCCTTAGAGTCCGCGCTGTTCGGATGCGCATTTGGTGGGATCTGTCCACG
>DATHIG010000260.1:0-3038 GCA_035490035.1 Actinomycetes bacterium | reverse complement strand
CTAGCGACCCCCGCACGCCGATCCTCGCGGTGCGGAGCGAGGTGGCGAAGGTGGTCGTGGGCCAGGACGGCACCCTGTCCGGTCTGGTCGCGGCACTGCTGGTGCGCGGCCACGTGCTGCTCGAGGGCGTCCCCGGGGTGGCAAAGACGCTGCTGGTGAAGACCATGGCCCGCACCCTTGACCTCGAGTTCAAGCGGGTCCAGTTCACCCCCGACCTGATGCCGTCCGATGTGACCGGGCAGGTGATCTTCGAGCAGCGGGACGGGTCGTTCCGCTTCCGCCAGGGACCGGTGTTCACCAACCTGCTGCTGGCCGACGAGATCAACCGGACCCCGCCCAAGACCCAGGCTTCCCTGCTGGAGGCGATGGAGGAGCGCCAGGTGTCGGTCGAGGGTCAGGCACACCCGCTGCCCGACCCGTTTCTGGTGGTGGCCACCCAGAACCCGGTCGAGTACGAGGGCACCTATCCCCTGCCCGAGGCCCAGCTCGACCGGTTCCTGTTCAAGCTGCAGGTCGGCTACCCCTCGGCCGAGCAGGAGCAGGCCGTGCTGGCCCGCCACGACGCCGGCATGGACCCGCATGACCTGACCACCCTTGGGGTGACGGCGGTGGCCGGACTCCAGGACCTGCAGGAAGGCCGCAGGGAGGTCGCCCGGGTCCAGGTCGAGGCGCGGGTGCAGGCCTACATCGTGGCCATCGCGCGGGCGACCCGGGAGTCGCCGTCGCTCGAGCTCGGCGTCTCGCCCCGTGGGGCGACGATGCTGCTGCACGCCTCCAAGGCGTGGGCCTGGCTGGCCGGCAAGCAGTACGTCACCCCCGACGAGGTCAAGGCCGTCGCCAAGCCGACTCTGCGCCACCGGGTCGAGCTGCGTCCGGAGGTCGAGCTGGAGGGCGTGACCGCCGACGGGGTACTCGACGGCGTGCTCGCGTCCGTGCCGGTGCCGCGGTGACCCGAACGCGGACGGCGGGTCCGGCGGCCATGGTCGCCGGAGGGGACGGGTAGTGGTGCCGGTCCCTACCTGGCGGCTGGTGGTGGCGGCGGCGGTCGGGTCGCTGGTGGTGCTGCTGCTGCCGGTTGACCCGCCGGGCGGGTTGTGGGTGGTGAACGGGCTGCTGCTGGTGGCCGCCGCCGGTGACTGGCTGCTGGCCGTCCGGCCCGGCGATCTGGAGGTGGAGCGGGAGCTGCCCGGCATCGTTCCCCTGGGCGCGGAAGCCCGGGTCGCCTGGCGCGTGTCCCACCGGGTCCGCCGGGCGGCCTCGGGCGGCCAAGCGGCCGGGGGTGGGCGGGCAGGCTCGAGTGACCGGGCGGCGCGGGGTGACCCGTCGGCCCGGGGTGACCGGACGGCCGGAGGTGACCGGACGGCCTGGGGTGGGTGGGGCGCCAGGGGTGGGCGAGGGGTGCGGGTGCGGTTGGCCGATGAGCTGGCGCCGTCGTTGGGGGCGGTGACCAGGCGGGCGCGCCTGGTGGTACCGCCGAGGGGGCGGGCGCTGGCGGTGACACGGATGCGGCCGACCCGGCGGGGACGATTCACCCCGACCGAGATGGTGCTGCGGGTCGAGGGGCCGCTGGGGCTGGCCGCACGCCAGGCCCGGCGCAGCCTCCCTGGGATGCTCCGGGTGTACCCGCCGTTCAGCTCGCGTGACGAAGCCGAGCTGCGGGTCAACAAGGCCCGCATCCTTGAGGTCGGGCTCCGCTCGGCCCAGGGGCGTGGTGGCGGCACCGAGTTCGACTCGTTGCGCGAGTACGCCGTCGACGACGAGTTCCGGCGGATCGACTGGGCGGCCACCGCCCGGTCGGGCAAGCCGATCGTCCGCACCTACCGGGCCGAGCGCAACCAGACCGTGCTGCTGCTGCTGGACAGTGGCCGGACCATGGCCGGCCGGGTCGCCGACGTGCCCCGCCTCGACCATGCGATGGACGCCGTGATGATGCTGACCGCGCTGGCCACCCGCCTCGGCGACCGGGCCGGGCTGGTCGCCTTCGACCGCGAGGTACGGGCCGTCGTCGGCCCCGGGCATGCCAGGGACCAGCTCTCGCGGGTCACCGAGGCGATGTACCAGCTGCAGCCGCTGCTGGTGGAGAGCGACTACCGGGGAGCCTTCGCCGAAACCCTTGCCCGCTTCCGGCGCCGGGCCATGCTGGTGATCTTGACCGAGCTGGCCGAGCAGGCCGTCGCCGAGACCCTGCTGCCGGCGCTGCCGCTGATCGCCCGCGACCATCTGGTCGTCGTGGCCAGCGTCGCCGACCCGGAGGTGCGCGGCTGGGCCCTGGCCACGCCGGTCGAGCCGGGCGCCGCCTACCGCAAGGCCGCGGCCGTTGCCGCCCTCGCCGACCGTCGCCGCATCGTCGCCCGCCTGCGCGGCCTCGGCGCGGTGGTGGTCGACGCCCCTCCCGGTCGACTCGCGCCCGACCTGGCCGACGCCTACCTGCGGGTCAAGGCCACCGGACGGCTGTGATCCAGGTCCGAGGCAACCCCCGCCGAGGTTTGGCGAGCCGGCGGCCGGCCATTCCAGGTTTCTGGTCCCTCGATGCGTGAGAATCTGGCCATGAAGACGCTGCTCGTGGCGGTCCTGGCCGCCCTGCTGCTCACCGGGTGCGGCATCCCGAGAGACCCGGAGAGCACCCTGGACCGCGTCCGCGGCGGCACCCTCCGGGTCGGGATCACCGAGAGCGAGCCATGGACGCGGTTGGAGGCCGGCCAGCCAGGCGGGGTCGAGGTCGAGCTCGTCCGGCGGTTCGCGACCGAGCTCGGGGCCGGGGTCGAGTGGGTCGACGGCTCGGAGGCCGACCTGATCGCCGCCCTCGAGGTGCGCGAGCTCGACCTGGTCGTCGGCGGCCTCACCGCCGACACCCCATGGCAGACCAAGGCCGCCATCACCCGCTCCTACGCCACCACCCGGATGGTGGTCGCGGTCCCGGCCTCGCAGCCGGTGCCCGACGATATCGCCGGGCTGCGGGTGGCGGTCGAGCTCGGCAGCGACGCGGCCGGGATCCTGGAGGACAAGACCGACGCCATCCCGGTCCGGGTGCCGGACGT
>DATHIG010000259.1:0-3892 GCA_035490035.1 Actinomycetes bacterium | reverse complement strand
CCAGGCGGTACGGGAGGCCGCCGCGCACTCGGTCCTGACCTGGCGGGCCATCACGGATCGAGTGATGGTCGAGCCGCCAGACCGACGGCGATCGGCATGGCTCCAGGCGTGTGTGAATGCGATCGACGAGCACGCGGCCCTGCGTGCCCGCAGCCGGATCGGTCTCAAGATTCCGGACTACTTGAACAGCTGGACGGCGCTGCTGGCGTAGACACGCTCTCGCCAAGCAAGGTAGGTGATCTCGAGCAACCGCCAGTGCCGCGGGCCGAGGTCGTAGCTAGTGTCATAGAGCGGCTCAAGAAGGAGGCGCCAGCGGCCGGCGGGGTCGGGAGCGATGACACCCACGCCAAGCTCCCTCGCTTCAGCGCAAAGACCCAGCTCGTCGCGCGGTGAGTGGCGGAGCACGAGGCCGCGAGGAGCGTCTGGCGCGAACAGCGAGACGTTGCGGAGTCCGGTACGCCATTGCCTGCCAGTGACCAGCAGAACACCGGTCACCGTAACCGCGGGCCGCCATCGCCGGATCACCGCGGTGTCGGTCTCCTCGATCACACCTGGTGGGGCCGTGTCCAGAAGGTGCAGGGTGGCCCGATCCAGATCGTCTCGCGGGATTGGCCAGTCCACTGGCAGGTCGGCGAGCATGTCGGTCAGATCGAAGTCAAGGATTGCCCCGAGGCCTGCCTGCTCGCGTCGACGCACCTCCGCGGGGTCGGGACGGATCACCGGCGTGACTCGGGTTCCAGCGAAGCCGACCCCCGGAACGACCTCTCCTTCGAAGCCGAACCTTCTCGCCGCCTCTGCCTCGTCCACTGCATCACCCCGTCTGCAGCATCCGTGACTCGGGTCCGTTCGGCCAAATCGACGGGCTCCCCAACCACCTTTGCGCGCTCGAACTTACGTTCGAGCGCCGCGAAGGTCAAGTCTGCATTGAGCGGAAGCCGGAGGTCGACGATCACGCCGGATGGTATGCTTTACTCATGAGCGATGAAGTAAGGCGGAGGCGGCGGCCGGGGATTACCCGTCTGAGTCGCAAGCATCAGGTCACGATTCCGGTCGCCGTCCTTGCCGAGGCCGGTCTCCAGGCTGCCGAGCAGCTTCGGGTCGAGGCGCTGGGTCCAGGGAGGATCATCCTCACACGGGCCGATGACAGGCTCGAGGACCTGCTCGGCGCGCTCGGAGACGATGTCTACCCACCGGGCTACCTCCAAGAGCTTCGTGCCGAATGGGAGTAGCCCTCCTCGACACCTCGATCGTGATCGCCGCGCTCAACCGCCACGACGCCCTGCATCAGGCCGCCAGCCGCGCCCTGCGCGCCGAGCGCGACCGACACGCCCTCGCGATGTCGGCGCTCACCTATGCCGAGATGCTGGTCGGTCCGCTGCGGGCAGGTGAGCGCTCGGTGGAGATCGTCGAGCGCTTCGCCGCACAGGTTCGGATCGTCGATCTGTCACCGAGCATCGCCAGGCTCGCGGCCGAGCTGCGGGCGACACGCGGCCTCAAGCTCCCCGATGCAGTGATCGTCGCCACCGGTCTTCGCCTCGAGGCTGCCGTCATCGTGACCGCGGACGCCCGATGGAAAGGGATCGAGACGGTGCGGGTCGTGGGCACCCGCCGGTAGGCCGCTCAGGCGGGGGCGGGGCGCGGGAGGAGGCCGGCGGCCTCGACGACCTCGGGGACGCCGGAGTCGGGGCCGAGGCCCATCAGGTGGACCCCGCGAACGGCTGGCAGGTCGCGGACCGCCTCGACCATCTCGGCGGCCAGGGTGATGCCCTCGGCCCGCTGGTCGCGGGCGGCGCGCAGGCGGGCCAGGACGGCATCGGGGACCGCCCAGCCGGGGAGGGCGGCGAACCGTTCCAGCTGGGCGGCCGAGGCCGGCGGCAGCACCCCGGCCATGATCGCCACCCGGTCGGGCAGGCCCCGCGCGGCCAGCCGGTCCAGCCAGGCGGCGAACTGGGCGGCGTCGTAGACCGGCTGGGTCTGGACGAAGCTGGCCCCGGCGGCGGCCTTGGCGGCCAGGCGGGCGCCGTCGGACGGGTCGGCGCCCGGTGCCTCGGCCACGCCGACCAGGAACTGGGCCGGCGGGTCGATCACGGACCCGCCGGGTGCCCTCCCCTGCCCGAGCTCGGTGGCCAGCCGGGCCAGGCCGACGGCGTCCAGGTCGAACACCGGCTTGGCCCCGGTCCGACCGACATCCATCGGGTCGCCGGACAGGCAGAGCACGGCCCGGATGCCGAGGGCGTGGGCGCCGAGCAGGTCGGCGGTCAGGGCCAGCCGGTTGCGGTCGCGGCAGGTCAGCTGCAGGACCGGCTCGAGGCCCTCGCCGGCGGCCAGCATGGCCGCGGCCAGCGGGGTCATGCCGACCCGGGCGGTGGCGTTGTCGGTCACGTTGACCGCGTCGACCAGCCCGCGCAGCCGCCGCGCGGCCCGGCGGACGACCGCCGGGTCGGCCGACCGCGGCGGGACCAGCTCGCCGGTGACCACGAACTGGCCCTCCCCAAGCAGCCGGGAGAGGTTCACCGTCGGCCGTCGGCCTGGTCGCGGGCGGCGGCGACGGTGTTGGCCAGCAGCATGGCCACGGTCATGGGGCCGACCCCGCCGGGCACGGGGGTCAGGGCGCCGGCGACCTCCGCGACCTCGGGGGCGACGTCGCCGACGATCCGGTCGCCAACCCGGTGGTTGCCGACGTCGACCACGGCCGCGCCCGGCTTGACCATCTCGGGGGTGATCATGGCCGGCCGGCCCGCCGCCGCCACCAGCACGTCGGCCTGCCTGGTGAAGCCGGCCAGGCCCCTGGTGCCGGTGTGGCAGAGGGTCACGGTGGCGTTGGCCCCCGACGCCTTGGCCGACAGCAGCACGGCCAGGGGCCGGCCGACCAGCAGGCCCCGGCCGACGATGACCGCGTGGCTGCCCTCCACCGGCACCCGCTCCCGGCGCAGCAGCTCGACGATGCCGATCGCGGTGCAGGGGGCGAACCGGGGATCGCCGCGCAGCAGCCGGCCCTCGTTCTCCGGGTGCAGCCCGTCGACGTCCTTGGCCGGGTCGATGGCGTCCTGGACCTCGACCGGGTCCAGCCCCGCCGGCAGTGGCAGCTGGACCAGGATGCCGTGGACCCCGCGGTCGGCGTTGAGCTCGGCCACCGCCGCCAGCACGTCCTTCTGGGCGGCGTCGGCGGGCAGCGACACCCGGCGTGACCCGATGCCGCTGCGCTCGGCCGCCCGCTGCTTGGACGCCACGTAGATATGGGAGGCCTGGTCGTCGCCGACCAGCACCGCGGCCAGGGTCGGGCGGGCGCCGGCCGCGGCCAGCCGCTCGACCTCGCCGGCCAGCTCGGCCCGGATCGCCGCCGCCACCGCCCTGCCGTCCAGCACCCTCGCCGCCATCGGCGCCTCCCTCGACCCGTCCGCGTGCTCGCCCGCCCAGGCTATCCTCCCGGGTCGACCCGGTCAGTGGCGGAAGTGGCGGCGGCCGGTGTGGAGCATGGCCATGCCGGCCGCGGCGGCGGCCGCGGTGACCTCGGCGTCGCGGACGCTGCCGCCGGGCTGGGCGACCGCCTGGACCCCGGCGGCGGCCAGCGCCTGGACGCCGTCGGCGAACGGGAAGAAGGCGTCGCTGCCGGCGGCCGCCCCGCTGGCCCGCTCCCCCGCCTTGGCGACGGCGATCCTGACCGAGTCGACGCGGCTCTGCTGGCCGGCCCCGACCCCGACGACCCGGCCGTCCCTGGCCAGCACGATCGCGTTGGACTTCACGTGACCGGCCACCGACCAGGCGAGGGCCAGGTCGGCCAGCAGCTCCGGCCCGGGCGGGTCGCCGGCCTGGAGGGACCAGCCGGCGGGGTCGTCGCCGCCGTGGTCTGGCTCCTGGGCCAGCAGGCCGCCGGCCACCGACCGCACCGCCA
>DATHIG010000258.1:0-2809 GCA_035490035.1 Actinomycetes bacterium | reverse complement strand
ATGCACGTCGTGCACAGCGTGCCGGACGGGATGGTCTTCGCGTGGTGGGACGGCAACGGCTCGCTCGTACCGCAGTTCCGCCGTGACCCTGACAAGCGCATCGAAGGCCGACCCAAGTACGAATGGCCCAAAGACACCCCGCTCGTGCTCAACCGTTGGCGCGAGCCGGCGCCCGACGCGGCCGTACTGCTGGTCGAGGGGACGTGCCAGCACCTGGCGGTTGCGTCATGGACCGCGGACGTGGGTGTGTACGGGATGGTCGGATGCTGGGGCTGGTCGCAGACCGACCTGAGCTGGGCGCGTGGTCGCGAGGTCGTGGTCGCCTTCGACGCCGACCTGACCGGCAACCGCAAGGTGTGGGAGGCGGCCAAGGCGCTCGGCGACGCCCTGGGCGGCGAGGGCGCGGCCCGGGTGCGGTTCGTCAAGCCGCCGGGGCGGGCCAAGGAGGGCCTCGACGACGTGCTGGCCCGTCGGGCTGCCGCGACCCGGGCCGAGTTCCTCACCCGGCTCATCGCGGGCGCCAGCGAGAAGCTGGGGCGGGCGCCCGCGGCCAGGACCATGCCGAAGATCGACGTGGTGGCGGCCGAGATCATGCGCGCGCAGCCGATCGCCCTGACCGCGGAGAACAGGATCGCGCTCTACCGCGACGGTGCCTACCAGCGCGACTCGTCCGCGCTCAACGCCGCGTTTACCCGCGTGGTCGGTGAGGACTACCGGCGGGCATTCCGCGACGACACGGAGGGCTTCCTCGCCGGCACGCTCTACAACGACGGGGTACGGCTGCCCGACCGGGCGCCGACCGCGCTGCTGAACGTGGCCAACGGGATGCTCGACCTGACCACGGGCGCGCTGCTGCCACACGACCCGAGCTACCTGTCCTCGGTCCAGCTGCCGGTGGCCTGGGAGCCCGCCGCCACGTGCCCGGTGTATGAGGCATGGCTAGCCGCGCAGGCGGGGGACCAGGCCGACGATCTGGAAGAGGTCGTGGCCACCATGCTCGACCCGAGCCGCACGCCGGCCAAGGCGGGATTCCTGTTCGGGCCGTCCAAGTCAGGCAAGTCGACCTTCGTGCGGATCGCAGAAGCCGTGGCCGGCAAGGACAACACGTCTGCGGTCACCCTGGCCCAGCTCTCGGACAACCGGTTCGCTGCGATCAACGTCTATGGCAAGATCCTCAACGCCTCGTCCGAGGTGCGGGCCGGGCACGTCGAAGACATCGCGATCTTCAAGCAGATGACCGGCAATGACCCGATCGAGGGCGAACGCAAGTACGTCCAGCCGTTCAAGTTCTACAACCAGGCGCTGTTTCTCTTCGCGGCCAACGAGCTGCCCACGGTGGGCGAATCGAGCCGGGCCTACTCGCAGAGGATCAAGCCGTTCCGGTTCGCCCGGTCCTTCGCCGGGGCCGAAGACGACCGGATCGAGACCGCGATGCTGGCCGAGCTGCCCGGTATTTTGGTCCGCTGGGTGCGCGCCTGGCAACGCTGGCGCAGTCGCGGAGCGTATCTGCCGACGGCCCCGGATGTGGCCGCGGAGTTCGAGGCGCGCTCCGATCGGGTCCGTCAGTGGGTGCAACAGTGCTGCCGGGTCGTCACCCATGACGAAAACGGCCTTCCGGTGAAGCCAGGAGCGGAATTGCCGGCCGGCGACGTGTCTACACGGCGTGATCTGGCGCGGCAATTCGTCACCTGGTCGGCGTTGACCGGGGCGCAGTCCATGGCCGAGCGCAAGGTCATTGACCGTCTGACCAGCATAAACAGCGTCCATGACGTGCGCGGACCGGCCGGTCGACGAGGGCTGAACATCGTCGTACTCCCGGCCGACCAGTGGGCGGATGATCTCTACACAGGGACGGGGGTCGTCCCGGCAATCTCGGCAGTTTCGGCAGTTTCCACGCACCCTCCCCTATTGTCACTGAGTTCTGACTCAGAAGATCAAGAAGAGTCAGAGTATAGGGGAGGGAGCTTAGAAACTGCCGAAACTGCCGAGATTGCCGGCGCAACGCTCCTACCTGCGGAAACACCGATTTCGCTGCCGGCAGTTGTGCTACGGGGGGGCCAATCAGCCCCGGGCACCGTCGACGACGCACGCAAGGCGTTGATCAAGGTGTTTCGTGACACAGGGTCACTGACGGTCGACGTCGAAACATCCGGCTACCCGGTTGGCCACCATGACTTCCAACTCCGCACCGTCCAGCTCGGCGGGTCCGAGTCGGCTTGGGTTTTCGACGTCCGCGACCCGGACCCCGACTCCCGCGCCCTGATCGGCGACCTGCTCGCGACCGTTCCGCGTTTACACGCGCACTCGGCGACCGCGGATCTGGTCCCGCTCGTTCACGTCGGGCTCTGCGATGAACGCGCCTGGGCTCGGATGTATGACACCGTGATCCCGGCCAAGCTCGCCGACCCGCAGAGCACCGGGGCCGACCCCGGGCTCAAGCAGCTGGCCGGCGCCGTGCTCGGCGCGCAGGCGGTCGCGCCGGGCGCCGACGTTGCTCGGGCTGCGCTGTTCAAGGCGCGCAAGTGGCGCAGCAACGTCGACCTCACGACCCCGGTGGAACGGTCCGGCTGGGCTCAGGTCGATCCGGCTGACCCGGTGATGCTGGTCTATGCCGCATCCGACGTGCTCGATACAGCCGCGCTCGCGGTCCGGCTCCCACCCCTACTCCCTGCGGTGCTCGAACGCGAGCGGGCCGTTCAGCGGGTCACGGCCCGGGTCGCCCACCGGGGGCTGCGCATCGACGGCGAGCACGTGGCGATGCTGCGGGCCAAGCACATACCGGCGCGGGACAAGGTGACCGAGCACATCG
>DATHIG010000257.1:0-4825 GCA_035490035.1 Actinomycetes bacterium | reverse complement strand
TGGGTGGTGCCGGGGAGCACCGCCAGCCGGGAACGGGGCAGGCCGGCGATGTCGCCGACCACGCCGCCGCCGAGCAGCCGGAACATCTCAACGGCATGCTCGGGCCGGACGATGTCGGAGTCCCCGATGATGAGCAGGGTTGGTGCCTTGATCGCCTGGATATCCTCGGGCGACCACTCGGGGAGGTCCGCGTCCATCTGCTTGATCTTCGAGATCAGCGTGGGCCAGTCGTCGGGATTCGGTGCGATCCTGGCGTACTCCTCCTGGAACGGAGTCCCCGCCAGGTGCTCGGGCTGCAGCTGCTGAATTCCGTCAAGAAGCCCCGGATGAAGCCCGTCGAGCCGGTAGCTGGCCGAGGCGAGCACGAGCTTGCCCACCAGCTCCGGGTGCTCGATGGCGATCTGCATGGCGACGGCGGATCCCGAGCTGTAGCCGAAGAGGTCGGCCTGCTCGATGCCCAGGTGTCGCAGCAGCGCGACCGTATCCTCCGCCCAGAGCCGGATGCTCAGCGGTCGGTCGATGTCGGCGGTGTGCCCATGGGCCTGCTGTTCGACGGCGACGACCTGCCGGGACTTGGCGAAGGACGGCAGGATCCTCCCGAAATCGACGTTGATCGCCGACAGGTTGCCGTGCAGCAGGACCAGCGGCCGTCCGGTGCCGTGGACCTCGTAGTACATCTCCAGGCCGTTCACCGGGGCGTACCCGGTCTGAGCTTCGGTGGTCGTCATGCCGGCTCCTTCCTTGGATCGCCTGACGGCTACACGACACCAAGGGATACCACGATGCGGCCGGGTGGCGGTCACCGGCGGCCGAGCACGTGGGTGTCGAACCAGGCGTTGCCGAACGCGCCGCGCGGGTCGAGCCGGTCGACCAGGAGGGTGAAGTCGGGCAGGCGCTGGTACAGGGGGGCGATGGCCTCGGCGCCGGCGAGGAACAGCTTGCCCCAGTGTGGGCGCGCCTCCATCGGCTGCAGCGCGGCCTCGACCTCGACCAGCGCACGCTGCACCGCGTCCGGTTCCGGCTTCCAGGTGAAGTGGATGGCGATCGTGTCCTGTCGGTACTGCGGGCTCATCCACAGGCGGTCGGCGGCCACGGTGCGGAGCTCGCTCACCTGCAACACCGGCCGGACCACCTCGGCCAGCCCGCGCAGCGCCTGGACCGCCGCGGCAGCGTGCCGGCGGGGCACCAGGTATTCGGACTGGAGCTCCTGGCCGCTGCTCGGTGTGAACCCCATGCGGAAGTGCGGGAGGCGGTCCGACCACAGGCCGGGCACGCCCAGCTGCGGCGAGCAGTTGACCGGGTCGAGGCCCAGGATCGGATGCCGTTCGACGGTTGCCGCGATCGCGCCGAACAGGTCGCCGCGAGCCCGCTCGGGTGCCTCGGTCACCCGGCCCTTCACCCACACCTGGTCGATCGCCTCGCCCCAGCGGGTGAACACGCTGACGCTGTAGCCCGCGGAGGTGATCTCATCGAACTGTTCCAGCAGTGCGCTCCAGGCGAGACCCTCGAACACGCGCTGCCGCACCTCGTAGGCGGGTTCGACGTCCAGGGCGATGCGGGTGACCGCGCCGAGCGCGCCGAGCCCGACGACCAGGCCGTCGAAGTCGGCGTCGCCCCTGGATGCCGTGAGCAGCTCGCCGGAGGAGGTGACGATCTCCAGCCCCGCAACCGCCGTCGCCAGGTTGCCGTTGGCGTCGCCGGAGCCGTGGGTGGCGGTCGCGACGGCTCCCGCGACCGAGATGTGGGGCAGCGACGCCAGGTTGGCCAGGGCGACACCCTCGGCCTGCAGCACCTCGGCGAGCTCGCCGTACCGTAGGCCAGCGGAGAACGAGACCGTGCCGGCCGCGCGGTCCACGACCACGTCCGCGGGCAGTCCGTCCAGGCTGAGCAGCTCCGAGGAGTCGGCGATGCCGGTGAACGAATGCCGCGAGCCGAGCACGCGCACCCGGGAAGCGTTGACGACGATCTCCTGCACCTGTTCCAGCCTGGACGGTCGGTGCAGTCGGTTGGCCCGGTAGGTGTAGTTGCCGGCCCAGTTCGCTTGGCTCATCGGCCAGACGCCACGCCGGCCGGCGGCCCCGCAAGCTTCTCCATGACGCTTGATTCTAGGGCTACGCGGTGACTGCCTGGTGGCCTTCCAGCGGCTCCCGGAGCTCAGGGCGGTTGTTGCGGGGGTTGCCGACCGCCTGGTCCACCGGCCACAGGGCCAGCAGCTCCTCGGGAGCCGGCCCCAGCAGCGCCGCCAGCTGCTCGGCGTCGGTGTTGGCGGGGTCCAGCCAGGCGTCCCACGCATCGGGTGGCAGGATCACCGGCATGCGGTGGTGCACCGAGCCCAGCAGCTGGTTGGCGGTCGTGGTCAGGATCGTGCACGTCCACAGCTCGCCGTCGCCGTCGCTCTCGGCGGCGGGGTCGTGCCAGGTCGCCCACAGCCCGGCCAGGGCCAGCGGCTGCCCGTCGCGGGCGGTGATGTAGAAGGGCTGCTTGCGGCGGCCCTTGCCCTGGTCCTGCCATTCGTAGAAGCCGTCGATGGGGATGATGCAGCGCCGACGGGCCAGGCTGCTCTTCCACGACGGCTTCTCGCGAACGGTCTCGGCGCGCAGGTTGATCATCCTGTTGGCGGCCTTCGGGTCCTTTGCCCAGCGGGGGACCAGGCCCCAGCGCAGCGCCCGCAGCTGGCGGGCGCCGTCGCTGGAGGCCATCACGACCAGGATGTCGCTGGCCGGGGCCACGTTCCAGCTCGGCTGGTGGCCCTCGACCCCGGCCGGCTCGGCGCGGAACTGTTCGAGCAGAAACGACAGCTGGGTGGATGAGCTGAATCGTCCGCACATGCACCTATTCTATCCGCGTGGCAGGACAGGTCGGGGTAGGGTCGTTCCAGGTGCGGGCTGACCCAGGCTGGCCCAGACGAGGCGGTGCGACCGTGAGCGACCGGGTGAAGATCACCCATCCGGACAAGGTGTTGTTCCCAGACGACGGCATCACCAAGGCCGACCTGGCTGACTACTACCGGTCCGTCGCCCCGGTGATGCTCCCGCTGGTCAGCGGACGGCCGGTCACCATGCAGCGGTTCCCCAACGGGATCGGGAAGGGCGGCTTCCTCCAGAAGCAGATCGGCGAGTACTTCCCGGAGTGGATCGAGCGGGTCACCGCGCCCAACCGCCGCACCCGGAACGCCACCACGCGTGACGAGGTCACCTACGTGGTCTGCCGCACCTCCGACGACCTCGTCTATCTGGCCAACCAGGCCTGCGTCACCCCGCATGTCTGGCTCAGCCGGGCGCCCGACATCCACCATCCGGACCAGCTGGTGTTTGATCTTGACCCGGCCTCGACCGACCCGCGGGTGCTGCGGTTGGCGGCGGCGGCGCTGCGCGGGTTGCTCGAGGAGCTCGGCCTGCCCTCATTCCTGAAGTCCAGCGGGTCGCGCGGCCTGCACGTGGTGGTGCCCCTGGTGCCGGCCGCCGAGACCGATGCGGTGAAGGTGTTCAGCATCGCCGTGGCTGAGGTCCTGGCCGCTCGCCATCCCGACGACCTCACCACCGAGGGCCGGATCGCCGACCGGGACGGCCGGCTGTTCCTCGACATCGGACGCAACGGCTACGCCCAGACCATGGCCGCGCCCTACGCCGTGCGGCCGCTGCCCGGCGCGCCCGTCTCGGTCCCGCTGGACTGGTCGGAGCTGGACGACTTCGACCCCAGACGGCACACGCTCCGCACCATCGCCGACCGGCTCGCCCGGCCCGACCCCTGGGCCGACCTCAGCCAGGCCGCGACCACCCTCGACCACGCCCGCACCCGCCTGGCCGGCCTCGGCGGCCCTCCCCCCAGCTGAGCGACGGTGGACGAGCGCGGTCGGTCGGGGCGCCGGCGTCCATCAGGTGAGCCTCCGCCGCTGCCGAGGGAGGACCGTTGGACACGATGGATCTGGCTCCTGGGCGGGGTCGTGCTGCTCGGAGCCGGTCTGAACCTGGTGATCCGGTCGACCGATGTGATCCAGATGGCCGACCAGGAGATCCTCTCCTGGTTCGCCAGAGTCCGCACGCCGGCGCTCACCGGGCCGGCGAAGGCGCTGACCCTGCTGACCATCTTCGCGACCGTCATGGGGCTGCGCGTCGCCACCGTGGTCGTCCTGCTGTGGTACCAGCGGCTCCGGCATCTGGTGGTCTTCCTGGTGACGCTGGTGGCCACCGACTGGCTGGTGGTCCGGCTGTCGTTCGTGGAGCTGCCACGTCCTGACGTGCCGGCCCTGGTGGACAGCCAGGTGTACGCGTTCCCCTCCAAGGCGATCTCGACCTTGGCCGTCACCCTGTTCGCGATGACGTTCGTCCTGCTCCCGCGGGGCAGGGGCCGCGCCCGGGCAGGAGCCGGGTTCACCGCGGCGCTCGCTCTGGTGATCCTGGCCAACCTCTACCTTGCCGCCGATTACCTCTCCGGCATGGCCTACGCCGCGGTCCTGGCCCCGAGCGTGACGGCCGTGGCGTTCCATTGGCTGGTCCCGGAGGCGGGCTTCCCGGTGAGCTACCGGAAGCGGGGCAGCGCGGCCCATCTGGAGCTCGGCGGGGATCGGGGTGTGGCGATCGTCGGGGCCATGGCCCAGCAGCTGGGCCTGACCGTGACCGAGGTGAAGGCGTTCGGGCTGGAGGGGTCGGGCGGGTCCTCCCCGCTGCGGATGACGCTGCAGGACGGCGGCCGGGTGTTCGGCAAGATCTACTCGACCGAACACGAGCGGGCCGACCGCTGGTACCGGTTCGGACGCACCATCCTGTACGGCCAGCTCGAGGACGAGACGCCGATGGGGTCGGTGCGTCGCCTGGCCACCTACGAG
>DATHIG010000256.1:0-2216 GCA_035490035.1 Actinomycetes bacterium | reverse complement strand
CGTCGAGGGTGGCGAACAGGGTCGCGGTGTCCACGCCGTTGCGGATCGAGTCGTTGACCTCGACGGCGGTGGTGTCAGTGGTGGTCATCTTGGCACGCCTCCTTGGCGGTGCGTTGACTGGTGATGGATGGCGGTGCTGGGGATCAGTTCCTGGGATCCAGGCGGCCTCCTTTGCGTGTCGGCAGGGTTCGATCAGGCGGTCGCGAGCAGGCGCTCGCTCGGGACGGGGCGGGCGGCCAGGGCCGCCGCGTCCTTGTCGATGGCGGCGCACAGCTGCTTCTGGAGCTTGATGAACGTCGGCACCGGCGGGTAGGCCGCCAGCTGGCAGGTGATTTCGAAGATCTCGGCCAGCGCCTGGTCGCGGTGCTGCTGGTAGGCCGCGAGGGCCGTGGTCTCTTCGCCGTCCCCATCCAGTGCCTGGTCGAGCGCCACGGCCAGGAGCTCGGCGTCGCGGAAGGCGTCGCTGATGCCGTAGGCGGTGATGGCGTCGCGGTAGTAGCCGGCGTCCCCGACCAGGGCCCAGCCCGGCCCGAACGCCTGGCGCAGCTGGTTGGGCTGGCGGAGCATGCCCTGGACCGGTGAGGTCCGGCGAGCGTGACGCAGCCGCAAGGCCAGCTCGGGGTGCGAACGCTCGAGCAGCTGGTCGAACGCCTCCACCCGTGACCCGGCCCGGCGGCGGACCGCCTTGGCGTCGGCCGAGGGATTGCAGACCCAGATGCAGGCCTGCCCGCCGTGGGTCGGAAACACGCCGGCGAAGGACCGCTCGGCGACGAAGAACTCGAAGCCGACCCACCGGCCGCCCGCGTAGTAGGCGTACTGAGTGGCGCCGCCCGCCGGGCCGGCCTGGTCGACCGCGGCGCCGACCAGCTCGGCGACCCGCGACCGGAGGCCGTCGGCGCCGACGACAAACCGGGCACCGATCTCGACCCGCGCGTTGGCGCGGTCCTGCCCGGACACCCCCACCACCCGGCCGCGCCCGTCCCGCTGCAGGCCGGTCACGGTGATGCCGGTGTGTACCTCGGCGCCGGCGTGTTCGGCGGCGGTGGCGAGGAACGTGTCCAGCACGTACCGCCGCGGTGCGACAAGGAAGTCGACCCCGGCTTTCTCCTTGATCGTCCGGGTCACCGACTTGCCGGCGGCGTTGAAGGTGACCTGCCGGATGGCCGGAGCACCGCTGTCGACGACGTCGTCGAGCAGGCCCCAGCGGTGCAGCTGGACGACGCCGCTACGGGCGATCGAATGGGTGGACACGGTGTCGCTGGGGAACGACGCCTGGTCCAGGACGACCACGTCGTGGCCGAGCCGGGCCAGCAGCATGGCGGTGGCTGATCCGGCGACTCGGCCGCCCACGACGACGACATCGTGACGGCTGCGGTCCGCGGTCTGCATGGCTGGTGGCTCCCGTCAGGTCGGTCACGCTTCAGGTCAGGTAGGTAGGCGGCCGCGGCTCCTGGCCCGGTCGGGGCGGCGACCAGTCCAATCCGTCGCGGGAGTCGACGCCGTAGCGGCGGGCAAGGATCGCCAGGGTCACCAGGCAGATGAGGAGGATCAGCAGCGCTTGCATCTCGGACGCTCCCTGCTAGTTGGGACCGCGACCAGTTCCAGGCGCTCCGAGGCCATCGCCACCGACGGCCCTGGCAGCTGCTCTTGGAGATCGCAGTGTGCTTGGCTCGGGTTTAACGCTAGAGGGCGGGAGCGTCGCCAACATGCGCAGGACCACCGTGTCTTTGGCGGCCCCATGCCGTAATTGTGAGGCGCGGGGTCAGATGAGGAGGCAAGCAGGGAGCGGCCGAGCGCCAGGGGCCGCGGCACGAGGCGAGGCCGCGGGGTCATTGGGATATCGGTCGGAAGGGGACCGGCACCTCGCATGGCAGACCTCAGGCCGCCGGCTCCCTCCATCGCAGCCTGGCCGACGAAAGCGTCGGGCCCGAGGGCCAGCGTTCAGCGGCGAGACCTCCGAGGATGCGGCCAGAGCGACGGCGGGTGTGCAGCGGAGAAGCTGGCGGGGAGCGAGCTCCCTGGCCGGCCGGCTTGGGGCGGTTCGGAGCGGGGCGGCTAGGGTCAGGCACGGTGCGGGGCTGCGACTCCTGGAGCAGCTCCTTGACGCCGTCCCCGCCGGCGGCCTGGTCGGGTTCTGCGGCCTTCACGTGGGGACAGGTGTCTGAACGCTCCCCGGCCGAGAGCGCGGGCGGCCGAGACCTCGCCAGCGTGCGCCT
>DATHIG010000255.1:0-9071 GCA_035490035.1 Actinomycetes bacterium | reverse complement strand
CCCGGCTCGCGGCGAAAGGCGAGTACGTCCGGGCCGGCCTCGAGCCAGGCCAGCTGCCCGTCACCCAACGCCGGCAGCTCCCGCCGCAGCCGCAGGGCGTTGCGGTAGAGCATCAGCATCGAGGACGGGTCCGACGCCTGCCGCTCCACCGTCAGCTCCGCCCACTCGGCCGGCTGGGGCAGCCACGTATCGCCGGAAGGCCCAAACCCGAACGGTGGTTCCCGCCCCGACCAGGGCATCGGGATACGGCAGCCGTCGCGGCCACCTTCCGCGCCCCCGGTTCGCAAGAAGGTGGGGTCTTGCCGCGCCTCGTCGGGCAGGTCGGTGACCTCGGGCAGACCGAGCTCCTCGCCCTGGTAGACGTACGCCCCGCCTGGCAGGGCGAACATGAGCAGCGCAGCAGCCCTGGCCCGGCGCAGGCCCAGCTCGCCGCCGCCGTACCGCGTGACGTGGCGAACGACGTCGTGGTTGGACAGCACCCACGTCGGGGGCGCCCCCACCTCGGCGAGCGCCCCCATGCTCTCGTCAATGGCCGTGCGCAGGCCGTCGGCGTCCCACGGCGCGAGCAGGAAGCTGAAGTTGAACGCGGTGTGCAGCTCGTCGGGTCGCAGGTAGAGCGCGAGTCGCTCGGGGCTCTGCACCCATACCTCGGCGACGAACGTTCGGTCGCCGGGGTAGGAGTCGATGACCCGCCGCCAGCCACGGTAGACGTCGTGGACCTCGTCCTGGTCCCAGTGCGGGTGGCCCTCCACCGCCGGCCCCGAGACGTCGTAGCTTCCGGCGAGGTCCGGCATCTCGGGGTCCTTGGCGAGGCCGTGGGCCACGTCAATGCGAAAGCCGTCGACCCCGCGGTCGAGCCAGAAGCGCAGGATCGACTCGAACTCCGCCCGCACCTCATGGTTCGTCCAGTCCAGATCGGGCTGCTCGGGGGTGAAGAGGTGCAGGTACCACTGGCCAGGAGCGCCGTCCGGCTCGGTGACACGGGTCCACCCTCGTCCCCCGAAGTTGCTGCCCCAGTCGTTGGGCGGCGCATCGCCGCCCGCGCCGCGGCCGTCCCGGAAGATGTAGCGGGCCCGCTCGGGGCTGCCCGGCGCCGCCGCCAGCGCGGCACGGAACCAGGCGTGCTCGCTTGACGTGTGGTTGGGGACGAGGTCGACGATGACCCGCAGACCCGACTGGTGCGCGTCGTGGACAAGCTCGTCGAGGTCGGTGAGCGTACCGAACATCGGGTCGACGTCGCGGTAGTCGGTGACGTCGTAGCCCGCGTCGGCCTGGGGCGAGGGGTAGAACGGGTTCAGCCAGATCGCGTCGACGCCAAGCTCGCGGACATGGGGCAGCCGCGACCGGATGCCAGGCAGGTCGCCGACGCCATCACCGTCGGCGTCCGCGAAGCTGCGGACATAGATCTGATAGATGACGGCGTCGCGCCACCATTGCGCGTCCGCAGCGCCAGAGGGGGTCATCTGAGCAACCCTGCCACAGCGGACTTGGTCTGACAACGCGGGGGCGGCCTCCTGGGCCTGGTCCCTCGGTACCCGCGACCTGGCTTGGCTTCTCAAATCGGCGAAGGTAGGTCAGAATCGCGCGAGGGTCCGCTACACAGGTGGAACGTTCACCCGCTGCTGGGCCCGCGTTACGCTGTGGCTGGACGACGAGGCCGGGGAGGAGCCGGAGCGGGCATATTCGTTCCTGTCCGAATCAAGGTATTCGAGGCAGAAGGGTTAGCTGCCGCGTCTTCGAGGCGGTGGGAGCCCAGGCGGCCGGGTCATGCCGGCCGGTGGGCGCCTGACGCGGCGTGAGACCGCCGGGTTCATCCGTTCGGAAGTTCGACCGCTAGGTGGGCGGTTCGACGCACAGTAAGGAGTCGATGTGGGCAGAAGAAACGGGCTCATGACCACGCTGGCCGCGATCGCGGCCGTCGTGCTCCTGGCTGGCTGTGGTGGCGGTGATGATTCCGGCTCCGGTGGTTCCGACGCGACCACCACGGCCAGGGGACCGATCACCTACGTCCAGGGCAAGGACAACACCAACACCATCCGGCCGCTGCTGGACAGGTGGAACAAAGATCACCCGGACGAGAAGGTGACGTTCAAGGAGCAGTCCGACGAGGCCGACGCGCAGCACGACGACCTGGTGCAGCACTTCCAGGCCAAGGACGTCGAGTACGACGTCCTCAGCGTCGACGTGATCTGGACCGCGGAGTTCGCGGCCAAGGGGTGGCTGCACCCGCTCAAGGACAGCTTCGCGCTCGACACCGCCCCGCTGCTGCCCGCCACGGTCGCGTCCGGCACCTACAACAAGACCCTCTACACCGCGCCGGTGACCAGCGACGGCGGCATGCTCTACTACCGCAAGGACCTCGTCCCGACCCCGCCCAAGACCTGGGACGAGATGATGGGGATGTGCTCGATCGCCAAAGAGAACAACATGGACTGCTACGCCGGCCAGTTCTTCAAGTACGAGGGCCTGACGGTGAACGCGGCCGAGGCGATCAACACCGACGGCGGGAAGATCGTGGGCGATGACGGCAAGACGCCCGAGGTCAACAGCGCCGAGGCCGCGGCCGGCCTGGGCAGGCTGGCCGACGCCTACAAGAACGGCAACATCCCCAAGCAGGCGATCACCTACACCGAGGAGGAGGGCCGCCAGTCGTTCCAGGCGGGCAAGCTGCTGTTCCTGCGCCAGTGGCCGTACGTGTACAGCCTGGCCACGACCGAGGGCGGCTCCAAGGTGAAGGGCAAGTTCGACGTGGCCCCGCTGCCGGGAACGTCCGGGCCGGGCGTGTCCAGCCTCGGTGGCCACAACGCCGCCATCAGCGCCTACTCTGACCACAAGGCCACCGCGGTGGACTTCCTCAAGTTCCTGGAGACCGAGGAAACGCAGAAGTGGTTCGTGACCCAGGGCTCCAACGCGCCGGCCCTCGCGGCCCTGTACGACGACCCGGCGCTGATCAAGAAGGCTCCGTACCTGCTGACGCTGAAGACCTCGATCCTCAACGCCGTTCCCCGCCCCGTCACCCCCTTCTACCCGGCCGTGACCAAGGCGGTGTCTGACAACGCCTACGCCGCCATCAAGGGTGACAAGCCCGTGCAGCAGGCGTTGACCGACATGCAGGCCGCGATCACGGCGGCGGCAAGCACCGGCTGAGATCGACGGTGGGGCCGGGCCAGCCCGTCCGGCCCCACCGGTCCGGCGCAACCTGGAATCGACCGCTGACCCGCCCGGACGTCGAGTCCTTCGGGAGGCCCCATGACAACCACTGACGCCGAGACCCGCGAGGCCGAGCCCGGCGAGCCCTCGAAGCGAGGTCGAAGAGGGCGCTCGGAGCACGCGGCCGCGCAGAACCGGCTCGGCCTGTACCTGATCGCCCCGAGCATCATCGTCCTGCTCATCGTGATCGGCTACCCGGTGGTCCGGGCGGTCTTCATGTCCTTTCAGAAGGACGCCGGCCTGGACCCGGCCACGGGGCTGTTCACCGAGGGTGGCTTCGCCGGCTTCTCCAACTACACCCACTGGCTGTTCCAGCGGTGCGGGGACATCTCCTGCCCGCCGGGCACGCTGGGGTCGCAGTTCTGGTCCTCCATGTCGACGACCATCTTCTTCACCGTGGCCACGGTGGTGATCGAGGTCTGCCTCGGGATGTGGATGGCGCTGGTGATGAGCCGAGCCTTCAAGGGCCGTGGGCTGCTGCGGGCCAGCGTCCTGGTCCCCTGGTCGATCCCGACCGCGGTCACGGCCAAGCTGTGGTTCTTCATCTTCGCCTTCGATGGGATCGCCAACAGGCTGCTCGGCGCCGAGATCCTGTGGACCGGGTCGCAGTGGCCGGCCCGGTTCGCGGTCATCATCGCGGACGTCTGGAAGACCACCCCGTTCATCGCGCTGCTGATCCTGGCCGGCTTGCAGATCATCCCCGAGGACGTCTACGAGGCGGCCAAGGTGGACGGCGCCACCAAATGGCAGCGGTTCACCCGGATCACCCTGCCGCTGGTGAAGCCGGCGCTGATGGTGGCGATCCTGTTCCGGGTCCTGGACGTGCTGCGAATCTTCGACCTGCCCTACATCCTGACCGGCGGGGCCAACAACACCACCACGCTGTCGATCCTGGTCGTCAACCAGATCCGGCAGGGGTTCAACAGCGCGGCGGCCTTGTCGACCATCACCTTCGTGTTCATCTTCCTGGTCGCCTTCGTCTTCGTGAGGGTCCTGGGAGCGAACGTGGTCCAGACCCAGCAGTCGCAGCAGCAGGAGGGGCGCTGAGATGGCATCGACGACCACGGTCGAACCCGGCCGCGCGACCACGGCCACGGCGCCGGCCAGGCGCAGGCGGGGCATCCCCTGGGGGACAGTGCGCAGCTACCTCGGCATCGCCCTGATCGTCATCTTCTGCCTGGCCCCGTTCTACTGGATGATCGTCACATCCTTCCGTGACGTCGGCTTCACCTTCGACAACACCCCGTGGCCGACCCACGTCACCCTGGACAACTACCGCACCGTCTTCGACACCAGCCTGGGCAACAACTTCGCCCAGGCCCTGCTCAACAGCGCCATCATCGGGGTCTGCACGACGATCCTGGCCGTCATGTTCGGCGTGTTCGCCGCCTACGCGCTTGCCCGCCTGAACTTCCGCGGCAAGTTCCTGGTCCTCGGCATCGTGCTCGGCGCCTCGATGTTCCCCGGCGTCGCCCTGCTGACCCCGCTGTTCCAGCTGTTCACCAACATCGGCTGGTTCGGCACCTACCAGGCACTGATCATCCCCGACATCTCCTTCGCCCTGCCGCTGACCATCTACGTCCTGACCGCGTTCTTCTCCGAGATGCCGTGGGAGCTGGAGCAGGCGGCCCTGGTCGACGGGGCGACCCCGGGGCAGGCCTTCCGCAAGGTCATCCTCCCGCTCGCTGCCCCCGGCCTGTTCACCACCGCGATCCTGGCCTTCATCGCCGCCTGGAACGAGTACCTGCTGGCCAGCCAGCTGTCCAGCGACCGGACCGAGCCGGTGACCGTCGCCATCGCCGCCTTCACCGGCAGCCAGCCACAACAGGAGCCGTACACGGCCATCATGGCCGCCGGGACCGTCGTGACGGTTCCGCTGGTCATCCTGGTGCTGGTCCTGCAGCGCCGCATCGTCGCCGGCCTCACCGCGGGCGGCGTCAAGGGCTGACCGTCACCACAGGAGGAGGAAGCCGTGCACCCCAGGGCGAAAGCCCAGCGGATCGAGATGCTCATCGGGGTGCTCGGCTTCTTCACCGCGGTCGCGTTCATCGACACGGTCGTGCTGGAGCTCCGCGGGAGGGCGGCCCTGCGCTCGGCGCTGGTCCTGCTCGGCTTCGTCGTGCTGCTCGGCCTGGCGATCCGATGGCGCCGGCGCATCTGGCGCGGTGACGCCTGACCGGACGGCGTTATCCGCTGGGACGAGCGGCCTGGCCTTGGCGGCCTCCTCGGCCGTGACCCGGGCGGTGGTCACCGACCACGTCCCCGGCACCCCGGTCCCCTTCACCCTGGCCACGCTGGGGTTCGCCGCCGTCAGCATGGTGGGGTTCTTCCTTGGCGTCCTGGCCATCTGGTCGGCGATCAAGTCGTGGCTTCGCGACGACCTGCTCAGCCTCCGCGCCCGGTGGGGTGCCACCCTCGGCGCGGCGGCGATGATCCTGGTGGTTGCGGTGGGCCCCTGCGGCCCATCTGGCTGCCCCGGCTGACCGCCCCCGTTCGCGAAGCCGGGCCGAGGGCGCCGGCCCGGCGGGCGCAGGCCGTGGTCCTAGTTCGGAGCCAGGGCGCGGGGGATGGTGTCGAGTACCTGGTCGCGGTCCACCCATACCAGGCCCGCGGCCCGCTCGCCCGGTCGCCAGGCCCCGATCGTGGTGGTCGGGCCGGATGCGAGGAAGAACAGCCAGCCGTTCGAGGCCCAGCCGAGGCTGGGCTGGCCGCCGGTCGGGGTGGCGTCCTCGGACCCTGGCAGCAGCTCGGCTCGGCCCCCGTCCAGGTCGACGATCGCCAGTCCGGGCGACCGTGGGCCGGCGAGGAGGGTGTACACGGCCAGCCAGCGGCCGCCGGGGGCGAACGCGCCCAACCCGTAGCAGCAGCCCGCCCACGACACTTGCCCGCCAGCGCCGTACCAGCCGGCGCTCGCCGGGGGCGGCGACACCAGGGTCGTTGTCTCCCTGCGCAGGTCGCGGACGTGCAGCAGGCCGTCGGCCAGCCAGGCCACGCGGTCGCCGCGGGCGTCGACGAAGGTCGCGTCACGGGCCAGCAGCGTCCGAACCCGGCCACTGCCCGGCGCGACCACCACCAAGTCGCCGTCGAGATCGTTGGCGACCACGCCTGAACGCACGACCGCGACCGGCGCGACCCGATACGGCAGCGTCCAGTGGGTGTGCCGGCGCCCGTCGGCCAGGCCCACTTCGACCAGGTCGTAGTACTGCTCGGGCGGGCCGAAGCGGGTGTCGACCAGCCAGGCCCGATTCGTTGCCAGGGCAGGGATCACCAGCAGCGCCCGCCCGAACGGGCGTCGTGGACCGGCCTGGCCCGCCGGGACCACCGAGGCATGCCCGTCGGCGACCAGCACGGTGAACGACCCCTGGCGGAACAAGCTGACTGCCTGGTCGGCGGCCGGGGAGATACGCCTGATCGACCCGCTCACTGGATCGACGACGGCCGGCTCACGCCCACCCAGGGACAGCCGGGTCCCGGCGGCCGCCTGGATGGGCCGCGGTGGGTCATAGGACGCGGCGACGGTCGACACCGGAGCCACGGTCGACACCGGAGCCACGATCGGCCGGGACAACTCGCCGGTCACCGACCAGCGCACGGCAACCAGGCCCATCAGGGCGGCGACAATCAACAGGATGCTCCGCACGACGTCCCCGCGAGACCTCGAACCCGGCACGGCGACCTCGCACCGGCCCCACTGGGGCGCCAACGACACCAGGACCTCCTGATCCTCGCCCAGGTGGGAGATCCAGTCCAGGTGCTGAGCAGACAAACAGGCACATTCTTCTCGACTTTGCGTTCGCTCTGAGCAAGACTGACCGGAGCCGTCGGGAGGAGAGCGTCATGACTCGAAGGTTCATGGCCGGGCTGACGGTGATGGTCGTCGTCCTGAGCATCTCGCTCGCGGGACCGGCGGTGGCGGGCTCCCGAGCGGGCCCCGGCGATCTCCCTGGCCGACCCCGGCGAGCTGCGTGACCGGGCCGAGGTGCGCGCCGAGGTCGGCGGCGATGGGTTCGCCGAGGTGACCTTCCTGGCCAGGGCCGGGGGTGGCGGCTGGAAGCCGATCGGCACCGACACCTCCTCGCCGGTCTACACCGCCTTCGACGACACCACCGGGCTGGCCGACGGCAGCGTGGTGCGCTACCGGGCGGTCCTGACCTACGCGCCGACAAGACGGTGGAGAGCGCTACCCGCAGCGTGACCGTGGTCACCGAGCCGGTGACGACCGCGGTCGTCCACTATCTGCGCCCGGCCGGTGACTACGATGACTGGGGGCTGCACCTGTGGGGTGACGCGATCGCCGACGGCGTGGCCACCACCTGGGATGCGCCACGCCAGCGGTCCGCTGGGTGGAAGGCCGCACCGAAGGGGCGCCGGTGGAGCCCGAGAAGCGCGCCGCCGCCCCGGGCGGCGGCGAACCAGCCGGGGCGGCGAATGGCCTCGGGCCGGGCCGCGGTGCTACCGCGTCCCGGCCGAGACCGTCGGGAAGGGCTCGAGGCGGTCGGCCAGCCGGTGAAGGACGACCGCGGCTCGGCGGCGTAGCGGTCGGTCCCCAGTGGCTGCGAGGTCGTCCCGGACCAGGGCGTCGGGCCGGGCGGAGTTGACGAGGTCGCGGGTCTGCTGGATGGCCAGCTGGCCGGCGATGGGATCGAGCATCGGTGGCAGCTCCTCTCTGCTACACTACTGCGGTAGTAGTATGGGGTAGAGTATGACACTACCCCGGTAGTGTCGTCAAGGAGGCAACGTGGCTGGTCTGGACGAGCTCGTCCAGCAGCTCCAGGCGCTCGGGTTCTCCCAGTACGAGGCCCGTGCCTACTGCGCGCTGCTGCAGAAGTCGCCGGCCAACGGCCACGAGGTGGCCAAGCTGGCCGGCATCCCCACCTCCAAGGTCTATGAGACCTTGGAGCGGCTGAAGCACAAGGGCGCGGCGCTCGTCCAGCGCTCCGAGCCGACCCTGTGGGCACCGGTTCCCCACCGCGAGCTTGTGGGCAGACTCCGCCGTGACATGGAGGCGACCTGCAGCGCGGTCGAGCAGGGCCTTGCCCAGCTCGGCTACGAGCAGGACACGGCATTGACCTGGAGCCTGTCCGGCCGTGGGCATGTGGTCGACTCCATGCGGCGGGCGATCGGGCGGGCGCGGGAGCGGCTGACCGGCGCGCTCCCGGCGAGGGAGCTGGCCGAGCTCGGCGCCTCCCTGGCGGCGGCTGTCGAACGCGGCGTCAGCGTCGACCTGGTCACCGACGACGGGGCCACCATCGACCTACCAGACGGTGACGGGATCCGGATCCGGCGGCGCTCCGACGGCGAACCGGACCAGGACCGGCTCGCCGTGGTGGTCGGCGACGGGACCGAGACCGTGCTGGCCGACCTCGGCCGCGACCGGCCGGAGGGCATGTGGACCCACCACCCGGCCGTTGCCCTGTTGGCGGCCGAGCACCTGCGCAAGCTCGGCTGACCGTCAGCTGCACAACACGGCGCCGCCGGGCGGTTGGCGAAGGAAGCAGAAGCCGGTCGCCGCGCTGCACGGCTTGGAGGTAACGTCGCATGACATCGATGGCGGCCATGCCCGATCCTGTACCCAGCCATCGCACCGTCACCGGGAGGTACGCCGTGACTGATCAGGCTCACATCGGGCCCGACCCCGACCGCAACCTCGCGCTCGAACTGGTTCGCGCGACTGAGGCGGCGGCGATCGGGGGTGCCCGGCATCTTGGACGCGGCGACAAGGAGGCGGTCGACCAGGCCGCCGTCGATGCCATGCGGCCGGTCCTCGGCTCGATCGCCATGGACGGGGTGGTGGTGATCGGCGAGGGCGAGAAGGACAACGCCCCCATGCTCTACAACGGCGAACGGGTCGGTGACGGCAC
>DATHIG010000254.1:0-3563 GCA_035490035.1 Actinomycetes bacterium | reverse complement strand
GTCCTGGCATCGTGGACGCCCCCCGATCCGAGCCGCAGTGTTTCGTCACCCACCGCTAGGGAAGGGGCGGGCGATCCGGATCTTCAATGCCGCGGAGCGGTTGTGGTGGGGGTTCAGGCCCAGCCCAGCGCCCGTGCGCCGAGGCCGATGAGCGCAGAGGCTCCCAGGACGATGAGCGGGTTCCAGTGCAGCAGCTGGGCCATGGCGAGCGCGGCGGCAAACACCACCAGGCTGACCCAGCCGGTCAGGGTGGCCCGGCCGATGCTGAGGGTTGCGGCGAAGATCAGCCCCACCGAGGCGACCGTCAGGCCGCGGGTGAACGCCGGGATCAGGTGGACGCCCCTGAGCCGCTCATGCCCCCACAGCAGGGGCAGCATCAGGTAGCCAGGCAGCACGATCGCGACGGTACAGGCCAGTGCGCCGACCAGGCCGTGGAGCATGTAGCCGATGGCGGCGACGTAGGTGTTGGCCTGGCCCGGAGTCACCCGGGCGATGGTGAACCCATACAGCAGCTGGTCGGTGCTCAGCACGCCGCGGCGGTCGACCAGGTCGTCCTGGAGCAGCGGGACCATGACCGGGCCGTTGCCGAAGGTCATGGCGTTGTAGACCAACACCGTCACGCAGAGCTCAAGCAAGCTCACGGTCCCGCCTTCCCCGGCCGAACAGCAGCGTCCCGGCCGCGCCGCCGGCCAGTAGCAGCACCACCGGGTTCAGCTGCAACACCACCGCGCCCAGGAACGCGGCCGCGGCCAGCAGCAGCTCCCGCGATGGGCGGAAGACGTCGCGGCCGAGCCGCACGCCGGCCACCACGATGAACGCCAGCGCCGCCGGCAGGATCGTCACCGGCAGCAGCTCCAGCAGCCATCGGTGCTGCTGCAGCAGGCCGTAGGCAGCGGTGAGGGCAACGGTGATCACCAGGGCGGGCAGCACCAGCCCGAACAATGCGATGGCGGTGCCGATCGGGCCGGCGAACCGGTAGCCGTAGGCCACGGCCAGGGCGGTCATCGTCCCACTTGGGACGATGCGGCCAAGGCCGTACAGCCGCAGGAACTCCTCCCGGTCGATCGCCCGGCGCCGGGTGACCAGCTCCTGCTCAAGCACCGCCAGGATGCCCAGGCCGCCGCCGAAGGCGAGCCCGGCCTTGAGGAAGATCCCAAACAGCGCCCGCCTGGTGATCGGCCCGCCGGGCGGGCCCGGTCGGGGGGGGGTGGCCCGCCGTCAGGGCCGGCCAGGCTCATCGCTCCGGGCTTCCTGCTCGGCCGGACGGATGGCGGGGGCCGGCGTGCCGAGCAGCCGCTCCAGCAGCCGCGGCTCACCCGGCCAGGCCTCCAGGAGCACCTCGCGGGGGACCCGCCGGGCCGCATATCGCAGGGCCAGGGCCACCACCACCACGTCGTCCAGGGGGCCGATCACGGGCAGGAATTCGGGCAGCAGGTCAATCGGGGAAAGCACCCAGAGCCCGGCCACGACCACCGCGGCCTTGGCCTGCCAGGGAACCCGAGGGTCGGCGCGCAATCGGCGGGCCAGAGTGACACAGGCGGGCAGGAACCCGGCCAGATCCTTCAGCAGGCCAGCCGGGAGCCGAGCGGCCAGGACGACCAGCAGCGCCCATAGAGCGCCCATGACCGCCAGGGCGATCAGGATGGGCTTGAGCCAGTCGACCATCGATCCTTCTCCGTAGACGCCGCTCGGCGTCACCGTCAGGTGTCGGCGTCGGGGCGCTTCTGGCGCTCAGCCCGCTGCGGACGGGCTGGATTCGACGTTCGGCGGTTCACCACATCGCCGAGGCCAGCGCCGTAGCCGCGGTTGGTCTGCTCGCCGTACAGCTCCGCAACGTCCTTGCTGTCCCAGCCCGACCCGGTCAGCCACCGCCACGCACCAGCGATCCTCGCCCACAGGCCACGCCAGACCATGACCACCACACCCAACCGGCGCAGCCGACGCGACGCACCGGCAACCCTGGCCTTCAGACCGCGCCAGGCCATAACGACCACGTCCTCACCCTTTGCTGTCCCGAGCCGTGAGCATAGCTCGCCGGCTCGGAGCGGCCCACCCGCATCGGTGGGCTTGAGGCAGGTCGTCGCCCACGTTCTGCCCAGCCATGGTGGTTACATGTGCATGGCACGGCAGGAGGCCGGCGCCGGCTGCGGTGCGCATGGCCAAGGTAGCGGGCTGGGGCTGGAGATGATGGCGGCAGACCAGCGGGGTGCTCCCGGGCGGCGGCGCCTGGCCGCCTTCGGCGTCGACTACGCGTTCATCGCGGCCTATCTCGGGGTGCTCGTCCTGCTCGGTGTGCTCGGCCGGGCCGCCGGCCTGCTCCCAAGCAGGGTGACGACCCCCAGTGGCCGGATCATGGGCCAGCTCGCCGCGATCGCCGTGGTGACGGTCCCGGTGACCCTCTGGTTCGCCTGGTGGGAGGCCGCGCCCCCGCGGCGCCACCCCCGGCAAGCGCCTGCTCGGCCTGCGTGTCAGCCGCCTGGATGGTGGTGCGCCGTCCTGGCCGCGCTCGCTGCTGCGCTCGCTCGCAAGGATCGCGGTGCCGTGGGAGTTGGCTCACACCGGGGTGTGGAACAGCCTGGCCTGGCCGGGTCCCGAGGCGCCGGTGAATGCCGCGCTGTTCGCGGTTGCCAACGGTCTGCTGGTGCTGAACCTGGTGATGCTGTTCGTCGGTGCTCGCCGCCCCCTCTATGACCGCCTGGCCGGCACGGTCGTCCAGGCCGCCCCGGCAGCCCAACGTCATGGCGGCACGGCGCCCACGACCCCAGACCGTCGAAGACGGGGCTGACAGCCAACATCTGTTGAAGTCCGTCTCTAGGCGACCTGGCTGCTTGCAACCCTGTCGAAGATGCGGGTTGGCAGGAGTCTGTTGAGGACGAGGAGGGGCTTTGCCATGTAGCCGACGGCGTAGCGCGGCTTGGGCCTCGCTGTCTCGACTGCCTTCCGGATCGCGTTCGCGACCAGGAGCGGTTCCGAGGCCTTGCTGTTCTCGCCGTAGATCGTCTGGGTGCTCTTCGCCATTGCCTCGGCGAGCTCCCGGTAGGCGCCGTGGCCCGAGTACTCCTGCAACGCCTGCGAGGTGACGCCGCCGAACTCGGTCTTGATCAGGCCGGGCTGGATGAGCACGACCTCGATGCCGAACCGCCTGACCTCCTGCCGGAGCGCATCCGAGTACGCCTCGAGCGCGTGCTTGGATGCGTGGTACCAGGCGCCCAGCGGGAAGGCGATCTCCCCGCCCATCGAGGAGACGTTGACGATCGTGCCCGAACGTTGCTTGCGCATGTGCGGCAGCACCAGCTGGGTCAGGCGCGCCGGCCCGAACAGGTTGACCTCGAGCTGGTAGCGAGCCTGCTCGAGCGGCACGTCCTCGGCGGCGCCGTAGAGCCCGAACCCGGCGTTGTTGACGAGGACGTCGATCCGGCCCTGCTGGTCGAGGATCGTTCGCACGACGCGCTCCAGGTCCGCGTCGTTGGTGACGTCCATCGGCAGGACATGACCGCCGGAGGCACCGACGGCGTCCATGCTCCCGACGCGCCGCGCGCCGCCGTAGACGGTGTGGCCGGCAC
>DATHIG010000253.1:0-3089 GCA_035490035.1 Actinomycetes bacterium | reverse complement strand
CCGATCACTGCTGAGCAGCAGGAGGCAGTCTGCCGGGCGGTCGAGCGCGCCGGCACGGCAGTCCTCGCTGGCCAGATCAGTGGTCGGGAGCGCTCTGATCTTGCCTGGTGTTGAGGGCATGACTGTCTGATGACGTGGGGTGGCGGTTCGGCACCGCTGATTTGGGACGGACTCGTGCTTGCGGGCAGGATCAGGCGTCCCTGAACAGGCGAAGGACCCTCCCGATGGAGTTGGCGCTCCGGGAGGGTCCAAGGCGGTGTCAGCCACCGTGGCCATCGTATGGCCTTGCCCGTTGGGCGTCGAGGAGTACGCGGCGGCCGGCCGTGCGGTCCAGGTCCCGCATGCGGACTGCCCGAGCTGCGGTCGGGCGATGGGGTTCTGGTCGGGCTACGAGCGCTACCTGCGCTTGGGCCGGATCTATCGCGTCTGGGTGCGCCGGGCCAGGTGCTGCTCGTGCCGGGTCTCCCATGCGCTGCTGCCGTCGTTTGTGCTGCTGCGGCGGCTGGATGTGGTGGAGGTGATCGGCGGGGCGCTGGAGCGGGCGGTCGCAGGGGTGGGCCTGCGCCCGGTGGCTGCCGAATTCGGGGTGCCGCATACCACCGCGCGTGACTGGTGGCGGCGGTTCCGGGCCCGTGCGCCCGTGCTGGCCGCTGGCCTGCGCGCGCTGGCGGTGGAGCTTGGGGTGCCCGCGCCGGCGCTGCCCGCCGGTGGCGAGGTGGCGGCCCTGGCCGCCCTGGGGGCGGTCTGGGCCCGGGTGCGGCAGTGGCTGGGCGTGGTCGCGCCGACGTGGTGGCGGCTGGCGGCCACGGTCAGCGGCGGTGGGTTGCTGCACACCACCACACCCCCACCCTGGGCGGGGTTTGGCGGGCGGCGTTGGATGCCGCCGGTGCCCTGACCCCGTCGCAAGGAGGCGCCATGCCACCGCCGTCATCGCCTGCCGCCGGCAGACCCGACCCGTCCGAGCACGCCGAGCGGGTGGCGCTGCTGCGCTACCGGCTGATCGCCGAGGCGGCCAACCCCCGGCTGCCTGCGGCCGAGCGCGGCCGGCTGGTGCGCGCGCTCGCCGCCCGGGCCCACGAGCACCCCGATGGCAGCATCCGCAGCTATAGCCGTGGCACGCTGGACCGCTGGATCTCCGCCTACCAGGCCGGTGGCCTGGAGGCCTTACGCCCGGTCAAGCGGGCCGACGCCGGGGTGGTGCGCCGCCACCCCGAGCTGCTGGCCGAGGCGGCGGCGCTGCGGGCCGAGCGGCCGGCCAGAAGCGCCGCCCACATCGCCGACATCCTGCGCGCCCGCCACGGCATCACCGTCAGCGAGCGCACCATCCGGGCGCACCTTGCCCGCAAGGGTCTGGACCGGGCGGCATTGCGCGCCGAGCCCGCCCACGCCTTCGGGCGCTACGAGGCCGAACGGCCGAACGAGCGCTGGATCGGGGATGTGCTCGTCGGACCGTTCGTGCCCCACCCGCGGGTGGCGGGCTCCCAGCGCGCCAAGCTGTTTCTGCTGGTAGACGACCACTCGCGGCTGCTGATACACGGCCGCTGGGTGACCGAGGAGAACACCCGCGCCGGCCAGGAGGTGCTGCGGGCGGCGATCGTGCGCCGCGGGCTGCCCGAGGTGCTGTATGTGGACAACGGCGCGCCCTACGCCAACCAGGCGCTGGAGCGCTGTTGCGCGGTGCTGGGCATCCGCCTGGTGCACAGCCAGCCACATCGGCCCCAAGGCAGGGGCAAGCAGGAGCGCCTGAACCGCGTCATCCGCGAGCGGTTCCTCCTCGAGGCCGAGGCCGCCGGCATCGCCTCCCTGGACGAACTGAACGACCGCTTCGCCGCCTGGGCGGAGCAGGTGCTGAACACCCGGGTCCACGCCGAGACCGGCCAGCCCCCGATCGCCCGGTTTCTGGCTGGCGGGCCACCCCGGGCCGCCGACCCGGTCCTGCTGGTCGAGGCGTTTCGCTGGTCGGCGACCCGGGTGGTGGCCAAGACCGCCACCGTCAGCCTGGCTGGCAACCGCTACCAGGTCGACCCGTCGCTGATCGGGTGCCGGGTCGAGCTGCGCTACGACCCAGAAGACCTCAGCCAACTCACCGTCTACGTGGAGGGCGCCGCGGCCGGGATCGCCACCCCGCTGGTCGTCGGCCGCCACACCCACCCGGCCGTGCCCCAGGCCGCCCGGCCCGCCCCCACCCCGACCGGCATCGACTACCTCGGCTTGGTCCTGGCCGCCCACGAGGAGCAGACCGTCGGCCAGCTCGCCTACCGCACCCTTGCCCTGCCCGGCCTGGAGCACCTCGCCCCCGCCCAGGACGACCCCGGCCAAGACGACCCAGGCGCCGACGACGACCTCCACGAGGACCAGCGATGACCGCCACCACGACCCCGCCCACCGCCACCAGCCGCGCGCCCTGGGTGACCCACTTCGGCTTTGCCCGCACCCCGTTCACCAAGCAGCTCGCCGCCCGCGACCTCTACATGCGCGACGCCCACGCCGAGGCCGTGGCGCGCATCGGCTTCTGCGTCGCCGAGACCACCCTGGGAGTGCTGTGCGGCGAGGTCGGCGTCGGCAAGACCGTCGCCGTCCGCGCCGCCGCCCACGCCTTGGACCGCACCCGCTACCAGGTCATCTACGTCCCCAACCCCGCCTTCGGCACCCGCGGCTTGTACGTGGCGATCGTCTCGGCGCTAGGCGCCAACCCCCGCTTCCACAAAGCCGAGGTCATGCGCCAAGCCGCCGACCTGCTCGCCGCCGAGGAGACCGAACGCCACCGCCGCGTCGTCCTGGTCCTCGACGAGGCCCACCTGCTCACCCCCGAGCAGCTCGAGGAACTCCGCCTGCTCACCAACGCCGACATGGACGCCGCCAGCCCCTTTGCCGGCATCCTGGTCGGCCAACCCACCCTGACCCGCCGCCTACGCCTGGGCGCCTTTGCCGCCCTCGACCAGCGCATCGCCACCCGCTACCAGCTGGCGCCGATGGACCTGGCTGAATCGGCCCAGTACTTACGCCACCATCTGGCGCTCGTCGGTCGAACCGATCCGCTCGTTGCCGACGACGCCATCGCTCGGCTGCACAAGGCCAGCCTCGGCCTA
>DATHIG010000252.1:0-2186 GCA_035490035.1 Actinomycetes bacterium | reverse complement strand
GCGAAGGGCCAACCCCGTACGAAGTCCTGCTCCACGCCGCGATGATCGGCCAAAGCACGCGGTTCACCCGCCAGGACGGGGTCGAGGAGACTTGGCGGATCATGCAGCCGCTGCTGGACGCGCCGCCGCCTGTACAGCCGTACGCTCCCGGGTCGTGGGGGCCGGCGGCGGCAGAGGCGCTGCCGGCAGAGAGCGGCGGTTGGCACGAACCTTGGGTGGGGCGATGAGCGCAAAGGCCCAGCGGGAGGCGAAGGAGCGTAGCGCCGCCGCCCCCTCGCCATTCCCACCGATTGCGGACTATGCGTTCCTGTCGAACTGTCACACCGGTGCCCTGATCGCGCCCGACGGAGCTGTCGACTGGCTCTGCGTACCGCGCTTCGACTCGCCCAGCGCGTTCGGCTCGTTGCTCGACCGTCAAGCCGGCTACTTCAGGCTCGGGCCGTTCGGGATCAACCACCCCACCGCCCGCGCGTACGAGCCCGGGACGAACGTCCTCTCGACCACATGGAAGACGCCGACGGGCTGGCTCTTGGTCCGGGACGCCTTGACGATCGGTCCGCGGGAAGGCGAGGACGAGATCACGCCGCACACTCGGCCACCTGCCGACGACGATGGGGATCACCTACTGGTGCGTACGGTCCACTGCATCGATGGCACTGTCGAGGTAGAGCTGATATGTGAGCCGGTGTTCGACTACGGCCGGTCACCGGCTGAGTGGACCCTGGTCGATGGCAATCGGCATGCAGCGGACGCGACTGGCGCGGGCCAGACGATCAGGCTGCGCACCGATCTCGCGCTCGGTGTCGAGGGCAACCGTGCGCGCGCCCGGCATGTTCTCACGGCCGGCGACGAGTGCTACTGCGCACTGTCATGGGCTGAGGGCCTGGCGGCACCGGGCGACATAGCAGACGCGAGCCGTCGCGTCGAGGCCACCACGCGGTTCTGGCGCGACTGGCTGGGAAGGGCGCGGCTCCCTGACCACCGCTGGCGGGACCCTTTGCAGCGCTCGGCATTGGCGATCAAGGGCCTGACCTACCTGCCAACCGGGGCGACAGTCGCCGCACTCACCACGTCATTGCCGGAGACCCCCGGCGGGGAGCGCAACTGGGACTACCGCTTCACGTGGATGCGCGACACCACCTTCACCCTGCAGGCGCTGCACTTCCTGAACCTGGACTGGGAGGCCGACGAGTTCATGCAGTTCGTCGCCGACCTCGAGCCGAACCAGGATGGCGCGCTGCAGATCATGTATGGGATCGACGGAAGGCGCGACCTGACCGAGTCGACCCGTGAGGACCTGTCCGGCTACGCGGGTGCGCGACCGGTGAGGGTCGGCAATGGAGCATTCGACCAGCGCCAGAACGACGTGTTCGGTGCCGTGTTGGACTCGATCTTGTTGCACGTACGACGCAGCGACCGGCTGCCGCGGCGACTATGGCCGATCGTCCAGTCGCAGGCCCAGTGCGCTACCGCGGTGTGGCGCGAACCCGACCAGGGAATCTGGGAGGCCCGGGGTAAGCCCCAGCACTATGTGTCCTCCAAGCTGATGGGCTGGGTTGCCCTGGACCGGGCGTCGAAACTGGCTGGAATCCGCGGTGACGGCGATCTCGCGGAGACCTGGCGGGCCACCGCCGCCGAGATCAAAGACGACATCCTCGCTCATGGCGTCGATAAGCGCGGCGTGCTACGTCAGCACTACGACACCGATGCGCTGGATGCCTCCACGCTGCTGGCAGCCATCTTCGGGTTCCTGCCCTCAGACGACAAGCGGCTCCGTGCCAGCGTGCTTGCCATCGCCGACGACCTGACAGAAAACGGCTTCGTGCTGCGTTACCGCACCGACGAGACCGACGACGGGCTGTCCGGCAAGGAGGGGACTTTTCTTATCTGCTCGTTCTGGCTGGTGTCCGCGCTTGCGATCATCGGCGAGGAACAGCGCGCCCGAGACCTCATGGAGCGTTTGCTGCGGGTCGCCTCGCCGCTCGGACTCTTCGCCGAGGAGTTCGACGTCGACACCGGTCGGCACCTCGGCAACTTTCCGCAGGCGTTTTCCCACCTCGCCCTGATCGAGGCCGCGGCGCGGATCATCGTCAAGGAGCGGTTGGCGGAAGTCTCCTGAACAGACCCGAGACGTGACGAAGCCGCTCACGGCGGTGTCTGCTGAGAAGTCGGAGGAAGTGCCTCGA
>DATHIG010000251.1:0-2827 GCA_035490035.1 Actinomycetes bacterium | reverse complement strand
ACACGTAGCCGAGAGGCCGCACACCGGACAGGCACGCCGGAAGCAGCGGACGGTCAATCCGCTGATGGTTCCGGCTCGTTACAACTTCCTCTACTCTTCATAAAGGCCGGCCTGCGGACGGCCGCCGCAGGCGGCCGCCCTCGGCCAGCAATCCCAAGGCGTAGTGCATGGCGCGGGAGGATTCGCTCTCGACTTTCGCACTTGGCCGGTCGTGGTGGGGCGACACGGGACAGGTGTTCGGAACCAGCGGCGTGACCCGAACGGTTCCTACCAGCCCTGGACGAGGTACCGCCGTAGCTATGCGCGGGCCACGAAGTGGAAGTTGTCCGGCCCGACGGAGCGCTCCAGCGTGGTGAGGATGGCTGCTGCGTTGTCGCGAGGGCCCTGGATGAAGAGCGGTTTGCCGTGGCGCCCGAAGCCGATGGCGCTCGGGCCGGCCCATGGCCCGAGCTGGCCTGTGGTTGCCGGGAAGCCTGGGGCCGGCTCGAAGCCGAGGCCTCGTGCGTACGCAACCGCTCCAAACACCAGGTGGCGGGCCAGCTCCACTGGCGCTGCCAACGGTCGCGCCTGGTAGGCGGCGAAGTACGAGCGGGTGAACTCGGCCCCGCGGCGCTCGTCGGTGACCCGCGGGCCGACGACGTCCTTGACTCCCAGGCACCAGACGTCGACCAGCCAGCCGCACACACCGACCCTGCCGTAGCGCTCCTCGCGCGCGACCAGCACGCTCACCAGGCCTTGGGCGCCGGCGTCGGCGGCATCGACCTCAGGCCACTCCGGGTGCCCCTTGACGGTGAGCCCCTGGCTCCACCCCGGGCTCACCCAGCACCCGACGAGCTTGCGTTCTCCAGCGCCTGCTTGGTCGGCTGCGGCGATGGCCCTGACCAGGGGAGCAACGGTTGCCGGCGGCATGCCGAGGGCACGGGCAATCTGCTTTGGGGCATAGCCGCGTGCGCGCAGCGCGCGCACACGGCCCATCAGGTCTTGGCTTTCCATGTCGGCGTCATCCTACCGACCGGCGCCGCCAGACCACCTGCGACACGCCGGACACCCTCAGCGACACCACGGGATCGGGTTGGGTGACCTTGGATGAGGTGAGGAAGCATCAGCGCGGTCACCTTCCGTCCTTGAGCGAGGGGAATCCGCTGATGCTTCCGGGGCTGACGGTACCGGGCTCGCTGGCCGTGCTGCTGCAGGGGTTCCGATCCTGTTTCCGGCTGCGGCCGTTTGAGGTGTTCTGCCTGCTGGCGGTCGGGATGGTCACCCAGACCGGGTTGTGCACCGTCACCGGCATGCTGACTGGCGCGGGGATGCAGACCGTGATCAGCCACCACCGGGCACACCGGTGCTTCTCCACCCACGCCTGGTCGGCCGACCAGTTGGGCCTGGCGATGGCCCGGCTGATCGTCGCGACCCTCCTACCGGCGGATGCGGGCCTGCACCTGGCCGTCGACGACAGCCTGTTTCGCCGCCGCGGGACCAACGTCCACGGCGCGTTCTGGACCCACGACGCGTCCCAGCCCGGGCAGGTGATCGCCCGCGGGAACCGCTGGGTGATCGTCGGGATCGTGGTGGCGCTGCCGTTCAGCTGCCGGCCGACCTGCCTGCCGGTGCTGTTTCGGCTGTGGGGCGGCAAAGGCAGCACCACCCCGGTCGAGCTGGCCCGCACCCTGGTCGGGCTGCTGGCCCGCGCGTTTCCCGACCGGGCCATCCACCTGGTGGCCGACGCCACCTACCACGGCAAACCCCTGCAGGACCTACCGGCCCGGGTCACCTGGACCACCCGCATCCAGCGCAACGGGGTGCTCTACCAGCCCGCGCCGCCCCCCACCGGCAGGCGGGGACGCCCCCGCACCAAAGGCGACCGGATCGGCGCCCCCGCCCAGGCCGCCGCCGGCGCCGCATGGCGCCAGGCCACCGTGGCCCGCTACGGCCGCACCGACACCATGCGCCTCGCCGAGGTCGTCTGCCTGTGGTACGGCGCGTTCGGCAAACGCACCGGACGGCTCATCGCCGCGGCCGAGGGCGCCGGCGGCACCGGCCGGCAGCTGCTGCTGTTCACCACCGACCTGGCCGCCCCCGCCGAACAGCTCATCACCCGGTACGCGGCCCGGTGGAGCATCGAGGTCGCCATCGAAACCGCGAAGGGACCCATGGGTGTCGGCCAGGCCCGCAACCGTGTCCAAGCCGCCGTGCAACGCACCGTCCCCTTCGGGATGCTCACCATGAGCCTGGTCTACTGCTGGTACACCCGCTACGGCCACCACCCCGACGACATCACCGACCGGCGCGCCGCCGCGCCCTGGTACACCACCAAGACCGAACCGTCCTTCGCCGACATGCTCGCCACCCTCCGCCGCACCATCATCGCCGCCCGATTTCTCCCTGAACACCAAGGAAAGCCCACCCCCGAGCAAATCAACGCCGTCCACAGAGCCTGGGCCTCAGCAGCCGCGTAGTGCGAAAGTCGAGTTCCCTACGACCTGGTGTTTATCGGCGTGGCCGCCGTGGTGCTGCTGGTCGGGTTGCTCCTGCTCCGGGTGGCCGGTTCGTCGAGAGCCGAGCCAGGTGGGAACCGTTCGTAACTGTGGAGCGGGTGATCAGCATGGGCAGCAAGCTCGGTGGTGCGGTGGTCGTGGTCACCGGCGCCTCCAGCGGGATCGGCCGGGCGACCGGGCTGGCGTTCGCTGAGCGGGGGGCGCGGGTGGTGGTGGCCGCCCGCCGGGCCGCCGCCCTGGAGGACCTGGCGCGGGAATGTGAGGGGGTCGGCGGCCAGGCCCGTGCCGTTCCCACCGATATGACCGACGAGGCGGCCGTGGCCGAGCTGGCA
>DATHIG010000250.1:0-4271 GCA_035490035.1 Actinomycetes bacterium | reverse complement strand
CCAGGATGACGGCGTCCGCGCCCGCGTCGAAGACCCTGCGCAGCAGCTTGGCGTTGTGGCCGGGGGCGAACAGGTAGCTCCGGTCCATCACACGACACCCTGCTCCCGGAGCATGGCCAGCTGCCCGGTGTCCAGCCCGAGCTCGGTGTAGACCTCGTCGTTGTCCTGGCCGAGACGGCGGCCGCCGAAGCGGATCTGACCCGGCGTCTGTTGCATGCGGAAGAACAGGTTCTGCATCTTCAGCGGGCCAAGGTCCTCGTCCTGGATGGTGGTGATGGAGTCGCGGGCCTGGATCTGCGGGTCGTCCAGCAGCTGCTCGATGTCGTAGATCGGGGCCAGCGCCGCCCCCGCCTCCTGGAAGGCGGCCACCACCTCGTCGAACTTCCGCTGGTGGATCCACTTGGCGACCGACCGGTCGATCAGCTCGCCGCGCACGACCCGCTCGCCGGCCGAGGCGAACCAGGGCTTCTCGGCGATGTCGGGCCGGCCGACCAGGCGCATCACCCGCTCGGCGACCGAGGTGGCGCTGGCCGAGATGGCCACCCAGCGGTCGTCGGCCGTCAGGTAGGCGTTGCGGGGGGCGTTGTTGGGCGAGCGGTTGCCGTGCCGGCCGGCGATGATGCCGAGCTGGTCGAAGACGCTCGGGCCGGGGCCGAGGATGCCCAGCAGCGGCTCGATCAGCGACAGGTCGATGACCTGCCCGCTCCCCCCTGCCGCGTCGCGGTGGTACAGGGCCATCGTCACCGCCAGGGCCCCGGTGACGCCGGCGACCCCGTCGGCCAGGCCGAACGGGGGCAGCGTCGGCGGGCCGTCCTCCTGGCCGGTCTGGTGGGCGAAGCCGCTCATCGCCTCGGCCAGCGTCCCGAAGGCGCGGCGCTCGGCGTAGGGCCCGGACTGCCCGAAGCCGGTGACCCGGAGCATGACCAGGCGCGGGTTGACCTCGTGGAGCTGCTCTGGTCCCAGGTTCCAGCGTTCCATCACGCCCGGCCGGAAGTTCTCGATCAGCACGTCGGTGTCGCGGACGAACCGGCGCAGGACGTCCTGGCCCTCCGGCTTGCCGATGTTCAGGGTGACGCACCGCTTGTTGCGGGAGATGACCTTCCACCACAGGCCGTGCCCGTCCACGTTCCAGCCGTGGGTGCGGGCCGGGTCGCCACGGGGGTGCTCCACCTTGATGACGTCGGCGCCGAAGTCGCCGAGCAGCATCCCGGTGATCGGGGCGGCGTAGACGGTGCCGCAGTCGAGCACGCGGACGCCGGCCAGCGGCTGCCGGGGGGGTCCGGGGGACCGCCGGGGTGGTCCCCCGGAGGGTCGCGGGGCTGCCGGGTCCATGGCTACTCGCCTCCGCGCGGCACGACCAGGACCGGGACCGACGCCTGCCGCACCAGCGCCGATGAGACGGTGCCGAGCAGGACGCGACGAACCGGGCCGTAGCCGCGGGAGCCGCACACCAGCAGGTCGACACCCCGCTCGCCGACCACCGAGAGCTCGTCGACCACCTCGCCGTAGAGCAGCTCACCGGTTGCCTGGACGCCGTCGGGAAGCCCGGCGAGGGCCCGGTCCAGCGCCTCCTGATAGTCCTCGCGCACCTCGACGGGGACCGTCGCCTCCTCGGGCCAGACGGCTTCGGGGACGAACCAGTTGACGTGGACCGAGACGACCGAGAACAGGGTGAGCGGCAGGCCCGACGCGACCGCCAGGCCGGCGGCGTAGCGGACGGCCTCGTGGCCGTCGGGGGTGTCGACGAAGGCCACGCCGATCCGCCGCAGCTTGTCCGTGTCCCGCCGGCGGTACCCGCGCGGCGCCACCGCCACCGGGCAGCCCGAGCCGTGCAGCAGCCGCTCCGCCGTGCCCCCCGAGGCGACCCGGCCGAAGGCGCCGCGGCGATGGGATCCCACCACCACCATGGCGGCGTCCTCCTGCTCGGCCAGCGCCGCCAGCCCTCGAGCCGGCGAGCTGGACGGCGTCGTCCGGTACTGGCCGGCCACCTCGCCGACCAGCTCCCGCGCCGCCTCCAGCGCCTTGGCGGCCGGTCCCTGCACGGCGTCGGTGTCCACGCTCGGTCGCGTGTCCCCGGGGTACACGCAGGCCACGATCAGCGGGTCGCCGGTGGCCCGGGCCAGGCGGGCCGCCAACGCCACCGCGTCCAGCCCCGAGCCGGTTCCGTCGACGCCGACCACGATCGGTGTTGTCATAGCCGTTCCCTCGCTTTGGTCAGGGAGGTCGAGGATCGTCGGGGGTATCGGTTCGGCTCTCCGGCCGGTCGCGACCGGCGCGTTCTGTGGGCGGCTCCGCCTCCGGAACCCGCGACCGCGACTCCCCGTCGGCGACCGGCCGGTCCGGCACGCGCTGCTCGTCTCCCTCGGGGCCTTCCAGGGGCACGCCGGCCGCGGCGGCCGCCTCGGCCAGCGGGTGGCGCCCGCGGAGCAGGAACCGGCTGAGCAGCGGCCACAGCAGGACGATGGCGATGATGAGGTAGACGAACTTGGCCAGCGGCGTGCTCCACAGCCCGCTGATCTCGCCGTTGCTCAGCTGGAGGGCCCGCCGCATCTGCTGCTCGGCCCGAGGGCCGAGGATGACGGCGATGATCGCCGGCACCACCGGGAGGCCGTACCGGCGCATGGCGAAGCCGAGCAGGCCGATGACGAGCAGGATCACCAGGTCGATGGTGCTGGTGTTGACCGCGTAGGCGCCGACCGAGGCGAAGAACAGGATGCCGGCGTACAGATACGGCCGCGGGGTGCGCAGCAGCCTGGCCCAGAGCGGAGCGAGCGGCAGGTTGAGGATCAGCAGCAGGGTGTTGCCGATGAACAGGCTGGCGATCAGGGCCCAGACGAGGTCGCCCTCGCGCTCGAACAGCAGCGGGCCGGGCTGGATGCCGTACCCCGTGAAGGCGGCCAGCATCACCGCGGCGGTCGCGTTGGTGGGCAGCCCGAGGGTGAGCATCGGCACCAGGGTCCCCGCGGCCGAGGCGTTGTTGCTGGCCTCGGGCCCGGCGACGCCCTCGATGGCGCCCTGGCCGAACTCCTCCTTGTGCTTGGACAGGCGCTTCTCGGTGACGTAGGACAGGAACGTCGGGATCTCGGCCCCGCCGGCCGGCAGCGCCCCGAACGGGAAGCCGAGCGCGGTGCCACGCAGCCAGGGCCTCCACGAGCGCGAGAAGTCCTGGCGGCTCAGGAACGCCCGGCCGGTCGGGATGATGTCGGCTGGCCGGCGGCGCAGGTGGGCCGCCACCCACAGGGCCTCGCCGATGGCGAAGATCCCGACGGCCACCACGACCACGTCGATGCCGTCGGCGAGCTGCGGGATCCCGAAGGTGAGCCGCTGCTGGCCGGTCGCCAGGTCGATCCCGATCAGGCCAAGGGTGAGGCCGATCGCCAGCGAGGCGAAGCCGCGGATCCGCGACGACCCGAGCACGGCCGTGACCGCGATGAAGGCCAGCATCATGATGGCGAAGTAGTCGGCCGCGCTGATCCCCACCGCCAGGTCGACGATGTAGGGCGCCAGCAGGACCAGCAGCATCGTCCCGATCAGGCCGGCCACGAACGAGCCGATGGCCGCCGTGGCCAGGGCCTGGGAGGCACGCCCGCGCTTGGCCATGAGGTTGCCCTCGATGGCGGTGATCACCGAGGAGCTCTCGCCCGGGGTGTTGAGCAGGATCGAGGTGGTCGAGCCGCCGAACATGCCGCCGTAGAAGATCCCGGCGAACATGATGAAGGCGGCGGTCGGCTCGAGGCCGTAGGTGACCGGCAGCAGCAGGGCCACGGTCATCGCCGGCCCGATGCCCGGCAGCACCCCGACCGCGGTGCCGAGGATCACCCCCAGCGCCGCCCAGGCGAGGTTGGTCGGCGTGAGCGCGGTGGCGAACCCGTTGAGCAGGTCGGACAGCGCCTCCATCTACAAGACCCCCTCCAGCGGCCCGGCCGGCAGGCCGATGCCGAGCCCGCGGGCGAAGATCAGGTAGGTGACGACCGACAGGGCCAGGGCGATCAGCGGGTCGCGGAGGTAGTGGCGGCTGCCGAGGGCGTAGGCCGCTCCCCAGAACAGCACCGCGCCCGAGATCGGAAATCCGACCCGGTCGATCAGGACCACGTTGGCCAGGAAGGCCGCGATCAGCAGGAGCACGGTGCGCCAGTCGGTGGGATGGCTGAGGTCGACGTCCTCGCCCCCCTCGGCCTCGCCGTGGCCGCCGCGGAGCACGTCGCGGGTCAGCAGCACGGCGATGACCAGCAGGGCCACCCCGAGGACGACCGGCACCGCAGCGGGGCCCA
>DATHIG010000249.1:0-5171 GCA_035490035.1 Actinomycetes bacterium | reverse complement strand
GTAGTTGACTGGCGGTCGGCACGGGCGGCATCCTGAGCCGCCATCGTGGCCCCCGACGCGAAGGAGAACGAGCAGATGGCGCAGTCGCGCGAGGAAGTGATCGAGACGATGAAGGACGTCCTGGCCTCCGAGCTGGGCGTCGAGGCGGACAAGGTGACCGCCGACGCCCGCTTCAAGGAGGACCTGGACGCCGACTCGCTCGACCTGGTCGAGGTCGTGCTCGCCCTGGAAGAGAAGTTCGGCATCGAGATCTCCGACGACCAGATCGCCGGCGTCAAGACCGTCGGCGAGGCGGCCGACCTGGTGATCTCCAAGCAGACGGCGGTGGGGTAGGAACCTTGCGTCGCGTCGTCGTCACCGGGCTCGGTGCGGTCACCCCGGTCGGCGTCGGGGCCAAAGCCTACTGGGACGCCATCACCGCCGGCCGTTCGGGCCTCGGGCCCCTCACCCTGGTCGACCCGGAGCCGGTGCCGTCCAAGGTGGCCGCCGAGTGCCTCGAGTTCGACCCGGCGGCCAGCCTCGGGCCCAAGGAGGCCCGGCGGCTCGACCGCTCGACCCAGTTCGCGCTGACCGCCGCCCGCGAGGCCTGGGAGGAGAGCGGCATCGAGGGCGGTGTCGACAAGGACGAGACCGGGGTGGTGTTCGCCACCGGCATCGGCGGCATCAGCTCGCTGCTGGCCAGCGACGAGGTGATGCGGACCAAGGGCCCCAACCGCGTCTCCCCCTTCACCGTTCCCCAGCTGATGCCGAACGCCGCTGCCGGCCAGATCGCGATGAAGCTCGGCCTGCGTGGGCCGAACTTCTGCACCACCACCGCCTGCGCGGCCTCCAACCATGCCATCGGCCTGGCCTTCCAGGCCATCCGCCACGGCGAGGCGATGGCGATGGTGGCCGGCGGCTCCGAGTCGGCCTTCGTGCAGGTCGCGCTGGTCGCGTTCGCCCAGATGACCGCGCTGGCGACCAAGTTCAACGACCGTCCCCAGGAGGCCTCCCGGCCGTTCGACGCCCTGCGCAACGGCTTCGTGATGGGCGAGGGCGCCGGGGCGCTGATCCTGGAGGAGCGTGAGCACGCGCTGGCCCGTGGGGCGCCCGTCCACGCCGAGCTGGTCGGCTTCGGGCAGTCGGCCGACGCCTACCACGTCACCGCGCCGTCCGAGGACGGCGGCGGAGCCGCGCTGGCGATGCGGCGGGCGCTGCGCTCGGCCGACCTGCCGCCGGAGGCCGTCGGCTACATCAACGCCCACGGCACCTCCACGCCGGCCGGCGACGTCTCCGAGACCAAGGCGATCCGCCTGGCCTTCGGCGACCATGCCGACCGGCTGGCCGTCTCCTCGACCAAGTCGATGATCGGGCACCTGTTCGGGGCGGCCGGCGCGGTCGAGGGCATCGCCACCGTGCTGGCGTTGCGGGACGGGGTGCTGCCCCCGACCATCAACCAGACCGACCCCGACCCGGCCTGCGACCTCGACTACGTGCCCAATCAGGCCCGCAAGGCCGAGGTCGACGTGGCCATGTCCAACGGCTTCGGCTTCGGCGGCCACAACGCCGTGGTGGTGTTCCGCCGCCACGACGGGTAGCGGTCCCGGCCGCCGATGAAGCTCTACGCGGAGACGGCGGCGCTGCGGACCCGCCAGCTCCTCGGTGATCTCGCGGTGCTGGCCTGGACGGCCGCGTGGGTTGCGGCCGGGCTGGGCATGTACCGCCTGGTCGAGAAGCTGGCCGTCCCGGGGCAGCGGGTCGAGCAGGCCGGCAGCGCCTTCGCCGGCGACGTCGCCGAGATCCAGCAGAAGGTCGGCCGCGTCCCGGTGGTCGGCGAGGAGCTGCGCGACCCGTTCGGCCGGCTGGCCGGCGCCGGGCGGGCGCTGGCCGATGCCGGGGCGACCCAGCAGGAGGTTGTCCACCAGCTCGCCCTCTGGCTGGGGGTGGCGGTGGCCGCCGTGCCGGTCCTGGCCCTGCTGCTGGTCTGGCTGCCGCGGCGGCTCGCCTGGGCAAGGGAGGCTGGCGCGGCCAGCCGGCTGCGTGCGGCGGGGGCCGATCTGGAGCTGTTCGCCTTGCGGGCGGTGGCCAACCGACCCCTTCGTGACCTGCACCGGGTCACCCCCGACCCGGCAGGCGCCCTGCGGGCCGGCGACCACACCGGGCTGGCAGAGCTGGAGCTGCGCGCACTCGGGCTGCGTGCCCAGCCGCGGCGCCTCTAGCGTCGACGCCAGACCAGCGCCAACGCCCCCAGCAGCAGGCAGCCGATCCCGGCGCACGCGGCCAGCGGGAGGGGGGCGGCCAGCAGGCGCAGGCCCAGGCGCTCCACCAGGGGGGCAGGCGGGGCCGCGACCCGGCCGGTGACGCGTTCGGCGGCCGGGGGCAGGGTCGCGTCGGGGGCGTCATCGGGCGGGTCGGGCCGAACGCCGAGCACCTCGGCGCCCACCTTGGGCTTGACCTTGAACCCGTAGCCGAACAGGGCCCGCACGTCGTCGTACATGCGCTGGGTGTCGAGGACGACCGCGACCAGGGTCCGGCCGCCACGCCGCTGGGCGGCGACGATGGTGGAGCCCGCCTTGGTCGTGTAGCCGGTCTTGACCCCGAGCGCGCCCGGGTCGCGGCCCCAGCCGACGAAGTGGTTGTGGTTGCCGAGCACGGTTCGCCGGCCGCCCGGCCATCTGTAGGGGACGCCCCGGGACCCGACCAGCTTGGCCAGGACCGGCCGCTCCAGCAGGGCTCGGCCGAGGATGGCCAGGTCGGCGGCGCTGGCCCGGTGGCCTGGCGCGTCCAGCCCTGAGGGGTCGCGCCAGGTCGAGTCGGTGCAGCCCAGCTCCTCGGCCTTGGCCTGCATGGCTCGCAGGAAGCCGGCCCGGCCTCCCTGGGGCCAGGCGGCGGCCAGCGTCTCGGCGGCGTCGTTGGCCGAGACCAGCAGCAGGGTGGTGAGCAGCTGGTCGCGGCGGATCAGCCAGCCGGTCCGGTAGCCGAAACGGGTGCCGTCGACCCGCTCGGCGGCTTCGGGAATTCGCAGCACCCTGCCGACCGGGTAGGAGTCGTTGGCCACGATGGCGGTCAGCACCTTGGTGGTCGAGGCGACCAGCACCGGCCGGTGGGCCTGGCGTTGCCACAGGACCGCGCCGGTGGCGGCGTCCATGACCACGGCGGCTCGGGCCTCGACCCGGGGCCCGGCCGGGGCCGACGCCCACCGGGATGGGACGGGCGCACGCAGCACGGCCTCGACCTCGGCCGGACTGGCCTCGGCCGGGGCGGCGGCGGGGATCGCCATCCATCCCACGAGCAGGCCGAGCGCCAGCGCGAGGGAAGGCAACCACCGTTGGCGGGAACGCACGCCGGTAGGCTGCCCGAAGCTGTGGAAGGAGTGCAACACCCCCGATCCGGGGCCCCGGCCGGCAGGGTGTAGCACGGAACGGGATGCCCCGGACGGCGGCGGGCAGCGACGGGCGCCGCCGCCGGGTGATCGCCAGGAGCTCGCCGCGGCCCTTCGACCAGCGCCAGGCTCCAGTTGCAATGGTCCGGCGTCGCCGGCCCTTCGACCGGTTTCCGCAGGACCCTGCGGCGATATGTTCAAGAGTGGCACAACCTCGTCCCGTTCGCCCATGCGCTTGATTGTCTAGGTCACCTTCGTTAGGAGTCGCCCGTGCTGACCGTCTTCTCCGACCTCCACTGTCCCTGGGCCTACGTGTTCTCCATCCGCCTGCGCCGGGCCAGGGCAGGGGTAGGCCAGCCGCCGGTGGCCTGGCGCTGCTGGCCGCTCGAGCTGGTCAACGAGCGCGGCACCCCGTGGGACAGCCTCAGCCAGGAGATCCCGGTCCTGACCCAGCTGGAGCCCGACCACTTCGCGCCCCCGCGGCGCGAAACCTGGCCGTCGACCCTGCTGCCGGCCATGGAGGCGTTGAAGGTCGCCGGCGAATTGGGCGGGCCGCAGGCGGCCGATCGCTTCGACGAGGTCGCCCGCCGGGCCTTCTTCCTCGACCGCCGTGACCTGTCCATCCGCCCGACCCTCCTCGACCTGGCCGCTGGCGCCGGCCTTGACCGCGAGGCCTTCCAGGTGGCGTTCGATGGCGGCGGCCACCGCCGCGGCGTGATCGCCGACTGGCAGGAGGGCCGGCGCCGCGGCGTCGAGGGCTCCCCGCACGCCTTCCTGCCCGACGGCTCGGCGGTCTTCAACCCCGGCATCGGCAAGATCGACTGGTTTCACGGCATCCCCGTGCCCCGCGAGGTCGACGAGGGCGCCATCGCCAGCCTCCTGGACCGGGCCACCTCAGGCTGAACCGGCACCTCGGTCGTTTTTCTCTAAGTGGAGACCTGGCTCGATCGTCGCGGAACAAATGTGACGAAACACCCTGAATCTGGCTCGATTTTGCAGACCGGCATTGAACGCGGCAATCTCTGCGGACACGGCGGAGCCAGGTCGGTCCGGCTCCCCCGAGGCGCGTACGACCCCCGGGCGCGCTGACCGGCCGGTAGCGGCCGGCACATACGTATGGAGAACAGAGAATCGGTTAGCGGCAGGCACCTGGCCCAGCGGCGCCGGCGGCGTCCGACTGCGCTGCTGGCGGCCGCCTGCATCCTGCTGGTGCTGGCCCTGGGGGTCGGAGGGTTCGTCGCCTTCTTCAACCAGCCGGCCAAGAGCCTGGCCTGCCGCTCGGGCAGCCTCCCGCTGCAGGTGGTCGTCTCCCCCGACCAGGCGGTGGTGGTCACCCAGGCCGCGGCCGAGTACGAGCGGCGGCGGCCGGCGGTCGACGACCGCTGCGTCGTCGTCCAGGTCCGCGGGACGGAATCGGCCGAGGCGGCGGCCGCCCTCTCCACCGGCTGGGACGAGTCCAGCCAGGGACCGCGGCCCGATGTCTGGGTGCCGGCCTCCTCGGTCTGGGCGCTCCAGGTCGCGCTCAGGCAGCAGGCCACCAAGCAGCCGGTGCTGATCCCCTTCGAGCAGCCGAAGGTCGCCACCACCCCGATGGTGATGGCCATGCCCAAGCCGATGGCCGAGGCGCTCGGCTGGCCGAGACGGGCGCTGGGCTGGAAGGAGATGCTCGGGGCGGTGACCAACCCGGAGGGCTGGAAGGCGTTTGGCCATCCGGAGTGGAGGGCCTTCAGGCTCGGCAAGACCGACCCCAACCTGTCAACGCCCGGGCTGGAGGCATTGATCGGCGCCGTGTTCGCGGCCACCGGGCAGA
>DATHIG010000248.1:0-2368 GCA_035490035.1 Actinomycetes bacterium | reverse complement strand
AATGCGTGTCGAAGCCGACCGCCGACGGCACAACCACGCCGCCGAGCACCAGAGGCCGGCCCTCGACCAGGCCGTGCACGTCGTGCCCAGAACCAACTCGGAACGGCATCCGCATCCTTGAACGGTAGACCGTGATCTCCGCAACGGTACGCATGGAGCCGGCCACTTGGAGCCGGCCTTGGCTAGTGACAGGTGATCCTTGTCATCCGTGTGCCAGGTGATGCTTTACACCTGGTCTAGGAAACTAAGGGGCCCGACCGCGGCCGGGTGGACTTGATGTTAATGACCGGAATGGTGGTGGTGCGGCGCACGACACGGGTTTCCTGGTCGTCGAGGTCGATGGCCAAGGTGGTGTCGGACACGTAGACCGTGACGGTCTGGTATCGGTGGATCCGGCCGAGCGCCACCTTCTGTTTGCAGACACAGATGATGCCGTCTTTCGATGCTCGGCGTTGGACCCGGATCGGCTCCACCGAGGGACGGGGTGGCGGCCCGGCTGGCCGGTTCCCGCGCAACCTGGCGACCTGGTCGGGGGTGAGTGGGTTCGGTCTGGTCCGCAGTAGTGCGCGGGTTTCGAGGTCGAAGAACATCAATGTCCGCGGCTCGATCCGGATCCCAACTCTGCGGCCGGCGAGGATTTCGGCGGCCAAGATCACCTTGCCGCCCAGGGAGGTGATGCCGCCGCTGCCGATGGACCGGTCGACCTCGACCGCGGCTCCGTCCTCGACCGGTGGCATGGGTGACAGGTCGGCGTTGACCGCACCTTCGCTGAACAGTTTGGCCAGGTCGTTCACGGTCAGATGCGACCGGACGGTTTTCACTTTCGCGCCGCCGATTAGCAGGTGGATCATGTCGACGCTGGCCCAGAATCGGACGACTTGGCCGGATCGGTTCGGCCCGAGCCAGAACTGTTTCCCGGCCAGCTGCATGTTCCCTGACGGGGGCACGATCCGGTCCAGTTCGACCGGACCGCCCGCCCACGGCACCGGCACCGCCACCGCACCGTCTCCGGACTTCGCCGCTTCTTCTTCTTCGGCGGTCTTTACGGTGGGCGCCAGGACCGGCGGCAGCCACAGCTCCAGCAGTTCGCGCTTCTCCTCGGGAATGGGCGTGAACCGCTCAGCCGGGGTCACCGGCAGTTCGGCGTCGAGCGCCTGGTGTGGCCGGTCAGCGTTGTACTGGGCGACGAACCCGTCAACCGCCGTCTGCGCTGCCGTCAGCGACTCAAACGGTTCATGGTCGTCGAGCAGTTCACGGCGCAAAGTGAGATGGAATCTTTCGATCTTCCCGGTCGTGGTCGGCGACGCCGGCTGGGTCAGCCGGTGCGTGATCGCGTTGTGCCGGCAGATCTTGTCGAACAACACCTCACCGCCCTTACCGAAGCGGTCGGTGAACTGCTTGCCATTGTCGGTCAAAATTTCCTCCGGCACCCCGTACCGGCGCAGCGCGGCCGCCAACGCCAAACACACCGCCCGCCCGGTCGCAGACTCCACTACCGAGGCGATCACACAGAACCGGGAATGGTCATCGACGCCGGTGACCACCTTCGCCTCGCGCAACGCCCCCGTGACCGGGTCCACCAGCATTACCCCACCAACGATGTCGAGCTGCCACAACTGCATCGGACTAGGCCGTTCCCACCGTTGGTACGACTCCCGCGGACGCTTCCGCTTCCGCGGGATCACCAGACCCTGCCGGACCAGAATCCGGTTGATCGTCCGGGTGGCCGGAATCGCCCAGTCCACGGGTGGCTTCCTCAGCAACTCCATCCGGATCCGCTTTGCACCCCAACGCGGATGCTGACGCCGCATCTCCGCCACCCGGACCTCCACCGCGCCACCGGCCTGCCGCGGCGAAGCGTGCGGCCGATGCGACCGATCCGCAAGACCAGGAACACCCTCAACCAGATACCGAGCCAGCCAGCCATGAACTGACTGGCGAGACACCCCTAACGACGAGGCAACCTCTTTGACTTGCGCGCCGGCTAACACCGCACGGACGGCGTCCAAACGCTGCTCGACAACAGACAACTGAACCAGAACCATTCCCCGGCCTCCCTCACCCGTGACGCCCGCGGAACGTCACAAAGAAGGATGCCGAACAGGACCCGTGTCAACCATCACCTGGCACAGCAGCTTCAATCATCACCTGGCACAAGACAGAGCCAAGCCAAGAGCCCCTGCCGAATCCGTCTCTAGATGATCAAAAGCTTCGCTTCGCTCAGCCTGCCGCGCTCCGCGTGTTTCGCTTCGCTGCCGATCGCTTCGCTCAGCCGTTAAGGCCACGTCGTTGGGTACATCCACTAAAAAAAGGCCGAGCATCTGCTTCACGATTTCACGTAGCGCCGATAGCCACGGCCGAGCTGGCA
>DATHIG010000247.1:0-11080 GCA_035490035.1 Actinomycetes bacterium | reverse complement strand
TGCTCGGCCTGTCGCTGGCCGACGCGGTCGGCCGTCCGCTCGACGAGCTGCTGCCGGAGGCGGTGGACGCGGTCCGCGACCCGGCGACCACCGCCAACGGGCTGCGCGAGGAGCTGCTGGTGACCAGGGAGGGGGCCACCCGCCGGTACGAGCCGACGGTTGTCGCCATACCCGACCGGCAGGGACCGCCGATCGGCTGGCTGATGGTGCTGCGCGACGTCACCGAGCACCACCGGACCCTGCGCAGCCTGCGCCGCCTCGACGAGCAGCGCCGCTCGCTGCTGGAGCGGCTGGTCACCAGCCAGGAGCAGGAGCGCCGCCAGGTCGCCGGCGACATCCACGACGACGCCATCCAGGCCATGGTCGCCGTCACCCTGCAGCTCCAGGTCCTCGGCGGCCGGCTGCGCGACTCCGGGTCCGACGACCTGCTGGAGCGGCTCAAGGCGACCGCCACCGAGAGCGTCGGCCGCCTCCGCCAGCTCGTGTTCGAGCTGCACCCACCCCTGCTGGACGAGGTGGGGCTGGCCGCGGCGATCGACCAGTACGCCAGGCGGACCGGCGAGCTGGCCGGCTTCGGCGTGCAGGTCAGCGACGAGACCGCGGGGGAGCTCCCGGTGGAGCTGCGGGTGGTGGCCTACCGGATCGTGCAGGAGGCGCTGGCCAATGTCCGCGTCCACGCGCAGGCCGGCCGGGTGGCGATCCGCCTGGAGGAGATCGATGGCGGCGTGCTGGTCCGGGTCAGTGACGACGGCGTCGGCTTCCTGCCCGGCCTGGCCGAGCGCCGGCCGGCCGGCCACCTCGGGCTCATCAGCATGCGCGAGCAGGCGGACATGACCGGCGGCTGGTGCCGGGTGGCCAGCGCCCCCGGCATGGGCACGACGGTCGAGCTGTGGCTGACCAGTCCGGTGGAGACCTGACGTCGACTGTCACCCCACGTAACCGGTCGGGACCTGGCGTCGACTGCCGCCCCACGTAATCCGATAATAGTTGACACTGACTATACAGTCATGGATACTTGATAGTGACTACAATGGCTGGCGGTGGAGGAGAGCAGATGGCGAAGCGGCGGAAGGTCGGCAACCTGCTGGCGCTGGCCGTGCTTGCCTACCTGACCCAGGAGCCCATGCACCCCTACGAGCTGGGTCGGACCCTGCGCGACCACGGCGACGCGCGCAGCATCAAGTTCAACCAGGGCTCGCTGTACATGGTGGTCCAGCAGCTGGCCAAGGCCGGCTTCATCGTCGAGCAGGAAACCACCCGCGACGGCCGGCGTCCGGAACGCACCGTGTATGCGCTCACCGACGCCGGCCGGTACGAGCTGCGCGACTGGCTGCGCGAGCTGGTCGAGGTGCCGCAGCACGAGTACCCGCAGTTCGTCGCCGCGCTGTCGCTGGTCGCGGCGCTCCCGCCGAGCGAGGTCGTCGAGCTGCTGGGCAGGCGGCTGCTTCGGCTCGCCGAGCAGCGCACCGAGATCCGCGACCTGATCGACGGCACGCTGGCCGGAGGCGTCCACCCGCTGTTCCTGGTCGAGGAGGACTACCGGCTCGCGCTGCTGGACGCCGAGTCCTTGTTCGTCGAGCGGCTCATCCAGCGAATCGACCATCCAGAGACCGGCTGGGCCCGATCGTGGAGCGAGCTCCACGGCGAGCCCGCCGGGGCCAACGAAAGGCAGAAGTCATGATCCACCCACGCACCGCCCTGGTCATCGGTGGCGGCGTCGCCGGCCCGGTGACCGCGATGGCGCTGCAGCGCGCCGGAATCGACGCTGTCGTCTACGAGGCGCATCCCCAGACCACCGAGGAGGTCGGTTCCTACCTCACCGTCGCCACCAACGGCCTTGACGCGCTGCGCGCGATCGACGCCCACGAGCCGGTGCTGGCCGCCGGCTTCCCCACCCCGACCAACGTGCTGTTGAGCGCCACCGGGAGGCGGCTGGGGATCGTCTCCAACGGCGGCAGGTTGCCGGACGGAACCGTCAGCCACACCATCAAGCGGGCTCGGCTGTACCGGGCGCTGCACCAGCAGGCCGTCGGCCGTGGCATCCAGGTCGAGTTCGGCAAGCGACTGGTCGACGCCGGCGCCACCCCGGAGGGCGGGGTGATCGCCCGGTTCCAGGACGGCACCCAGGCAACCGGCGACCTGCTGGTCGGCGCCGACGGGGTCCACTCCCTGACCCGCCGGCTGATCGACCCCGACGCCCCAGGGGGCCGCTACGTCGGCCTGGTCAACTTCGGCGGCTACACCCGCGACACCGCCGCCGGCGCCGAACCCGGTAGCTGGTACATGATCTTCGGCAGGCGCGCCTTCTTCGGGTACGTCCTCGACCCCGCCGGGGGGACCGCCTGGTTCGCCAACGTGCCCCGCGCCCAGGTCAGCCAGGCCGAGCGCGCCGCCACCACCGCCGAGCAGTGGCAGCAGCAGCTGATCGACCTGTTCTCCGGCGACCGCGGCCCGGCGGCCGGGCTGATCGCCGCCGGCCGGCTTGAGCTGGCCGCCGACAGCACCAACGACCTGCCGTCGGTGCCGACCTGGCACAAGGGGCCGATGGTGATCATCGGCGACGCGGCCCACGCCCCATCGCCCACCTCGGGACAGGGCGCCTCGATGGCGGCCGAGGACGCCGTGGTGTTGGCCAAGTGCCTGCGCGACCAGCCCGACGTCCCCCGGGCGCTGGCCGCCTACGAGCAGCTGCGCCGCCGGCGGGTGGAACGCATCGTCAAGCAGGGGGCACGCACCGGCAGCACCAAGACCCCCGGGCCCGTCGGCCGGGCGCTGAACGCCGTCGTGCTGCCCCTGGTCTTCAAGCTCCTGGTCACCGAGAGGTCCCTGGCGTGGATCTACGACCACCACATCGATTGGGAGGCGCCATCAGCGGGCCGTCCAGCCACCGTCCAGGACCAGTGAGGTCCCGTTGACGAACGCGGCCGCCGGCGAGCAGAGGAACAGGACGGCCTCGGCGACCTCGTCGGGCTCCAGCAGCCGCTTGATCGCCGGCTCGGTGAGCATGACCCGCTCGACCACCTCGGCCTCGGAGATGCCGTGGATCCTTGCCTGGTCGGCGATCTGGCTCTCCACCAGCGGGGTGCGAACGTACGCCGGGCAGACGCAGTTGGAGGTGACCCCGCGCGGGCCGCCCTCCAGCGCGATCACCTTGGACAGCCCCTCCAGGCCGTGCTTGGCCGCGACGTAGGCGCTCTTGTAGGGCGAGGCGCGCAGGCCGTGGAACGAGGAGATGTTCACCACCCGGCCCCAGCCCCGCTCGTACATGCCGGGCAGGACCGCCCTGGCCAGCCGGAACGGCGCCTCCACCATCACCGCCAGCATGGCCGCGAAGCGCTCGGGCGGGAACTCCTCGACCGGGGCGACGTGCTGGAAGCCGGCGTTGTTGACCAGCACGTCGGCGGCCAGGTCGAGGCCGTCGAGGCTGCCGGGGTCGGTCAGGTCGGCGTGCAGGGAGGTTCCGCCGAGCTCGCCGGCGACCCGTCGCGCGCCCTCGCCATCCCGATCGAGCACGGTCACCCGGGCCCCGGCCGCGGCCAGCCGGCGCGCGCACGCCTCGCCGATGCCGCTGGCCCCGCCGGTGACCAGGGCGGCCCTTCCGTCCAGATCGACGCTCATCAGCCCACCTCCAGGCCGCTCATCCGCGCAGCTGGTGCTTCATGATCTTGCCGAGGGCGTTGCGAGGCAACGAATCCACGTAGTGCAGCAGCCGGGGACGCTTGAACCCGGCCAGCCGCTCGGCCGCGAAGGCGAGCAGCTGGTCGGGGTCGGGCGGGGCCGCCGGGTCGGCCGGGACCACGAACGCGGTGACCTGCTCGCCCCACTCCTCGGACGGGGTGCCGACCACCGCGGCCTCGGCCACCTCCGGGTGCTCGAGCAGGAGCTCCTCGACCTCGCGGGGATGGACGTTGTAGCCGCCGGTGATGATCAGCTCCTTGCTCCGGCCCTCGATGCGCAGGTAGCCGCGCTGGTCGAAGCTGCCGAGGTCGCCGGTCCGGAACCAGCCGTCGGCGTCGAATGCCTCGGCGGTGGCCCGCGGGTTGCTCCAGTAGCCGCCGAACACGTTGGGGCCTCGCAGCAGCACCTCGCCCTGGTCGCCGCCGGCCAGGCGCAGCTCGACCCCCGGCAGGGGCAGCCCGACCGTGCCCGGCCGGCGTTCGCCGTCATAGGGGTTGGAGACGTTCATGACCGTCTCGGTCATGCCGTAGCGCTCCAGCACCCGCTGGCCGGCCCGGTCGGCCAGCCGATCGAACACCGTCGGGGGCAGGGGAGCCGAGCCGGAGACGCACAGCCGCAGCCCCTCCAGCTCGCCGGCCCGCTGGGCGTCGGCCAGCCGGGCGTACATGGTCGGCACCCCGAAGAACAGCGTCGCCCGGTGGTCGCGGGCGGCGTCCAGCACCCCGTCGACCTCGAAGCGGGGCAGCAGCACGGCCGAGGCGCCGGCCAGCAGCGTGCCGTGCAGGCCGACCCCGAGCCCGTGGATATGGAACAGCGGCAGGGCCAGGACCAGCCGGTCGTCCTGTGTCCAGCGCCAGGCCAGCCGCAGCGCCTCGGCGCTGGCCAGCAGGTTGCCGTGGGCCAGCACGGCCCCCTTGGGCGCGCCGGTGGTGCCGGAGGTGTAGCAGAGCAGGGCCGGGTCGTCCCGGCCGCAGCCGTCCAGCGGCGGCGGGTCGCCGTCGGGCAGGTCGAGCTCGGGGCCGGCGACCAGCAGCTCGCCCTCGGCGGCCCGCCCGGCCCACCGGCCGCGCTCCGGGTGGTCGACGATGGCCGCCCGCGGCCGGGCGTCGCCGACGATGTGGGCCACCTCCCGTTCCCGGTAGGCGGTGTTGGTCGGCACCACCACCAGGCCCATGCGCAGCGCGCCCAGGTAGGCGACGACCAGGTCCATGGAGGTGGCCGCGCTGACCAGCACCCGGTCCCCGGCGGCCAGCCCGGCCCGGCGGAGCCGGCCGGCCGCGCGGGTGCTGGCCGCGTCCAGCGTGCCCCTGGTCACCCAGCCGGGCCGGTCCGCCCACAGCGCCGGCCGCTCCGGGCCGGCCTCGGCCAGCCGCCGCCAGGCGGCCGGCAGGCTCCCGGCGGCGAGCAGGTCCAGCCGGTCCGGGTCCACCCCGTCGGGCAGGTGGGCCTCCCAGCCATGTGAATTCTTTGTTGCCGACACCCCGATCACCCCGATGAGGTCTTCACCTGCACCCGATCCGGACGTATGGTACTGGCAGGCAGTTCCTGACAGGCGGCCGGAAACCTTTCCCCGATTGGGCGTGATCGCCGATGGCCGACAACCTCTTCCCCGTCGTACCCGACACCGGAACCATCAAGGCGGCCCGCCTGGCCTCCGAGGTCACCGGCGAACCCGGCACCTGGGTACGTCTCGACTGCCAGCACATCCGCCATGTCCAGCAGCCGGTGGAGCCGGGGCAGGTCCTGGAGTGCCCGACCTGCCCGCCCTCATCGGGGGGTGCCCTTCCGTCCCGCCGGGTGCTGCGGCCGGACCCCGAACGCCATCACCTCGCCCGGCTGGAGGCCGACCCGCAGGCTCCGGGCAGGGCCGGGGCGTTCGCCGTCGAGGCGGTGACCCAGACCGGGCCCGTCGGCCTGGTCGACGACGCCGGCCGGATGGCCAGCGAGCTGGTGGCCAGCGCCATCCGCCACACCGACGCCCCGGTCGAGCTGACCGTCGACACCGATCCCAACATGGTCCGCATCGAGGTCCGCGACGACGACCCGAGCGTCCCCGGCACCGGCCAGGTCGCCTCGTTCGAGCTGCGCGACGGCGCCGCTCGCTGAAGAGGGCCAGTCCGCGCCCGGTCCAGGAGGGGAGGGCGATCTGCTGCTGGGGGGCGTCAGCCTGGGTGACGACGCCCGGTACCAACGGCCGGTGCGGATGCCGCTCAGTCCGACCCGGCCTGACTCGCCGCAAGTCGACTGGCCAACACGTCGATGATCGGGCGCAGCTGCATCCACCACTGATTCACCGGACGCCGATGCTCCCAATCGGACAGCTCCCCGGCGTCCGGTAACGGCAGCACCCGAAACCCGCCCTCGTGCAGCCCGATCACCGCGCCGCCGGTGCTGGCGGTGTCGATCTGGTAGCTGAGCCAGTCGATGGAGTGCGCGGCCAGGCGGGTGCCGAGGATCCGGTCGAACGGGGACGGCGCGCCGCCCTGCTGGGTCTGGCCGAAGACCACCTCGCGGGCGTCGAACAAGCCCTGGCTCTCCTGCTCGAACAGCCGGCACAGGAACTCGCTGGTGTACATCGGGCTCGCCTTCTCGTTCAACACCGTGAGGAAGAGCCGCTGGCCGGTCCGGAAGCTCTCGACCATCCGCTCGATGTCGTACGCCAGCTCCTTGAGCGTGATGCCCTCCTCGTGCAGGTACACCCGCACCGCGCCCCCGGACAGCCCACCCAACAGGGCCAGGTAGCCGCAGAAACCGCCCATTGTCTCCACGACAAAGCAGCGACGGGACGCGGTACCAGCTTGCCGCAGGCGATCGATGGAATCGACGATCAGGTTGAGCGCGCTGTCGGCCCCCACCGACAGCTCCGAGTTGGGGATGTTGTTGTCGATGGTGGCCGGTAGGCAGATCGTCGGGATGCGGAAGGCGGGGTACCGCTCATGCTCACGGTGCATGGTGTGAGCCGCCTCGAATGCGTCCCAGCCACCGATGATCAGCAACCCGTTCACCCGCTGATCCTCCAAGCCGCGGCCGATGGCGTCCAGGTCCTTGACGGTCGGAACGTGGCGACTGATCCCCAGCTCGGCGCCACCGAGGCTGCTCCAGCCCTCGACGTCACCCCACTGCAGCTCCCGCACGTCCCCGTCCATCAGGCCGCGGAAGCTGCCGTTGATCCCGAGCATGGTGTACCCACGATCCAGTCCGAGCCGCACCGCGGCCCCGGCGACGGCGTTCATGCCCGGTGCGAGCCCGCCGACGTTGAGCAGGGCGATCCGGGTAGCGCGGCGCTTCGAATCCGGGCTGGGCAGTGCCCGGGAGATGGAACGGAAGACATGGATCATCTCGGTGTAGCGGTCGCCGCGCATCATCAGTGCGGTGTCATGGTCTCTGGCCGCGATTCGCTCGGCCAGCTCGCGGGTTCGGGCGACGCACTCCATCAGGGGCACCTTGGCCACCCGGTTGTCCCGCAACCCGATCAGTTGCGGAACGCTCTGCGGCGTGGCGGCCAGGACCTCCTCGACGGCCGCGTGCCCCAGAATGGAGCTCATCGACCGGTCGAAGGCGCTGGGCGCGCCGCCCCGTTGCACGTGCCCGAGAATGGTCACCCGGACATCCTCACCCAGTTGCTCCTCGAGCAGCTGGCGGACGTACTCGCTGCTGATCGGCCGGTTGGCCGAGTCGTGCGCGCCCTCGGCGACGATGACGATGCTGTGGCGCCGGCCCACCGCGCGGCCGTTCTTGATGATCTCGCACAGGTCTCGCTCCCAGCCCGGGTCCGGCGGCCACTCGGGGATCAGCACGTACGCGGCGTTACCGGCGATCGCGCTCATCAGCGCCAGATAGCCGCAGTGCCGGCCCATCACCTCGACCACGAAGCTGCGTTGATGGCTCTCCGCGGTGGAACCGATCGCGTCGACGGCCTCGACGATGCGGTGCAGCGCCGAGTCGGCCCCGATGGTCATGTCGGTGCCGAGCATGTCGTTGTCGATCGAACCGACCATCCCGGCGATCATCAACGCCGGGTGACGCTCGGCGGTCTCCCGGTCGATCGTGCCAGCGGCCAGCAGCTCCTCGACCAGCGACCGCCATTCCTGGCGCAGCAGATCTGCCCCGGAGAGGCTGCCGTCGCCGCCGATCACGACCAGCCGGTCGATGCCCCGCTGAACAAGGTGATGCGCTGCGCGGCGCCGGCCCTCGCGCTGGCGGAACTCCACCGAGCGGGCGGTGCCGATCACGGTGCCGCCGCGGTTCAGGATGTTGCTGACGTCATCCCAGGTCACCGGACGGATGCGGTCGCCGCCTTCGACGAGCCCCTGGTAGCCCTCGTAGACGGCGAAGATCTCGGCACCATGGTTGAGCGCGGTGCGGACCACCGCCCGAACGGCCGGGTTCATGCCCTGCGCGTCGCCGCCACTGGTCACCACGGCGAGCCTTGGGCTCGACTGTCCCATGCACGCCCCTCGACTCGTCATCGAACGGTCCTGCCCGTCGGCGTGGGCGTGTCGGCGGCAGGTGGTCGATCAGCCTCGTCCGCCGACCCTGCGCGCCAGCACCGCGAGCACGTCGGCGTACAGCGGGTCGGCCGGCTTCAGGCCGGTGATCCGCTCGGTCGCCTCCGCCGCCGTCAGGGTCCTCAGTAGCTGCTGGAGCTCCACGCTCTCGGGGTCGTCGGGGACGTCGAACGACATCGCGGCCTCCACCGTGGCGAGCAGGTGCTGTGGCCGAATGCCCCGCTCGGCCAGCTCGGCGGCCGGTCCGATGAGCCGCTCGGAGCGGGAGAGCTTGCGCAACGGTTGCCGGCCGACCCGGTCGACGGTGTCCGGCAGGTACGGGTTGGCGAACCGCTGCAGGATCTTGTCCACGTAGGCCTGCTGGGCTTCGGCAGTGAATTCGTGCTTGGCGACCAGCAGCTGCTTGGTCTCGGCCAGCACGCCCTCGACCGCGGCCCGCACCACCTCGTCGGCCAGGGCGTCGCTCAGCTTCCTGATGCCCCGGGCGAAGCCGTGATAGGCGGTGGCGGCGTGACCGGTGTTGACGGTGAACAGTTTCCGCTCGATGAACGGCGCCAGGTCGTCGACCCACGTGGCATCGGGGATCGACGGTTCGTTGCCGCCGAACGGGGGGCGTTCGATGGCCCACTCGAAGTAGGTCTCGACGGTGACGTCCAGGCCATCTTGCGTCTGGGCGGGCACGATGCGGTCGACCGCAGTGTTCGCGAAGACGGCCTTGGCCGACACCGCCGGCCACTCCGCGTCCGGTACGGCCGAGCGGATGTGCTCAACCAGCGCATCGGTGGCGTTGATGGCGTTCTCGCACGCCATGACGACCAGGGGAGCCGCGCCGTCGGGCCGCTCCCGCAGCCCGGCGGCGATGACCGGTGCGACGAACTTCAGCACCGTCGGGCCGACCGCCGTGGTCACGATGTCGGCGGAAGCGATCTCGGCGATGGCGGCCGGTTCGTCGCTGCGGCTGTTGATCGCCCGGTAGTTGTCGACGAGCTCCTCGGCCGAGTCGAGACCGACCTCCTTGACCAGGAAGCTCGGCGTGCTGTTCAGGGCGTCGATGAGCGCGTCAACGACATCGACGAACACCACCTGGTAGCCGGCGCGGTGCAGGATCAGCCCGACAAACCCGCGACCGATGTTTCCCGCGCCGAAATGGACGGCGACCCCACTCATTCTTCGTTGACCGCGTTCAGGAGGTCGAAGATCTCCTGCGCCGACCGCGCGGCGACCAGCTTGTCGACCTCGTCGGTATCGGAGAAGACGATGGCGATCCTGCTCAGGATGTCCATGTGACCGCCCTGGTAGCCGGCGATCCCGAGGGCGAACAGCACCTCGTTGCCGTCCCAGTCGATCGGCTCCTGGTAGCGGATCACGGACAGCGCCGACCGCTTGATCGACTCCTTTGATTCGTTGGTGCCGTGCGGGATCGCCAGGTAGTTGCCCATATAGGTGGAGACCGACCGCTCCCGCTCGAACATCGAGTCGATGTAGGCGGGCGTGACCGCACCGACGTTGACCAGGATCTCGCCGGACTCCCGGATGGCGTCGTCCTTGCTGCGGGCCGTTCCTGGCATCTTGATCTGGGACAGCGTCAGAACGTCACTCATGCGCAGCGAGCTCCTTTGCCGGTCGGAAACAGCTCAGACAACTTGGCAGGTGGGGGAAGGGAACACCGCGCCCTTCCCCCACCCCATTCCCGTGGCTCAGCTCGGCGCGGCGCCCTGGGGAGCGTTGGTGGTCTTCACCTCTTCCACGATGGCGTCGTACTTGGGGCTGTTCATGAAGTTCTGGACCGAGACATGCTGAGCGCTCGGTGTCTTGTCAATCGCCCGGAGCGTCAGGTCCTGGTGGGTCACGACCAGGTCGTAGGTGTCGTTCAGGTTGGCGATGGCCACGTTGACCACCGAGACGTCCTCGAACCCGGCCTTCTTGAGCTTGTTGCGGAGCACGGAGGCGCCCATCGCGCTCGATCCCATGCCGGCGTCGCAGGCGAAGACGATCTTGCGGATCGGCTCGGTCCGGGAGTGGGCCTCGTCCTCCTCGACCCTGGTCAGCATGCTGGAGATCGAGCTCTCCTTGCCCTTCAGGCCCTCCATCTGCGCGGTCGCGGCGGCCAGGTCGCCCTCCTCGTCTCTCCTGCGGCTGGCCCGAAGGATCACCGAGCCGACGAGGAACGACGTCGCGGCGGCCAGGAGGACCGAGAGGGTGACGCCGACCAAGCTGTTGCCAGGTGTCTGCGCGTACACGGCGATGATGGAGCCGGGAGCCGCCGGCGCCCGAAGGCCGGCGCCGAAGATCACCAGGGTGAGGATGCCCACCGCGCCGGCGGGGATCATCGCCAGAATGGTGATGGGCTTCAGCAGCACGAACGGGAAGTAGATCTCGTGGATGCCGCCGAAGAAGTGGATGAGGATCGCGCCGGGTGCCGTGTTCTTGGCCACTCCGGTGCCGAAGACGCTGTAGGCCAGCAGCAGCCCGAGACCCGGCCCTGGGTTGGCCTCCAGCAGGAACAGGATCGACTTGCCGTTCTCGGCGGCCTGCTGGATGCCGAGCGGGGTCAGGACGCCGTGGTTGATGGCGTTGTTCAGGAACAGCACCTTGGCGGGCTCGATGATGAGGCTGGCCAGCGGCAGCAAGCCGTTGTCGACCAGCCAGTCGACGCCGTCGCCCAATGCCGTGGCGATGCCCTCGATGGGCGGCCCGAACAGGAAATACCCGATGACGGCCAGCCCCCCCGCCAGGATGCCGGCCGAGAAGTTGTTGACCAGCATCTCGAAACCGGGCTTGATCCTGCCTTCCCACAGCTTGTCGAGGTGCTTCATGCACCAGGCGGCGAGCGGCGCCATGATCATCGCGCCGAGGAACATCGGCTGAGGCGTGCTGATGATCACGCCCATGGT
>DATHIG010000246.1:0-2688 GCA_035490035.1 Actinomycetes bacterium | reverse complement strand
GGATGGCCCTGCTGGCCGGGCTGCTGATCTGCAATCAGTACGCGGCCGGGGCCCTCAACGACGCCGTGGACGCCGAGGCCGACGCCGCCGCCGACCGGGGCAAGCCGATCCAGCGGGGGGTGATCTCGCGCCGGGCGGTGGCGGTGGCGGCCGTCGTCGCCGGGATCGCCTCGCTCGGCTTCGGCCTCGCCCTGGGCCCCGCCACCTTCACCCTCGCCGTGGTCGGTCTGGCCTGCGCGTGGTCCTACGACCTGTGGCTGAAGGGCACGGCGGCCAGCGCGCTGCCGTTCGCGGTGGCGGTGCCGGTGGTCCCGCTGTTCGGCTACGGCGCGGCCGGTCGCTTCCCGCCGGTGCTGTGGTGGGCGTGGCCGATCGGCGCCCTGCTGGCGGTCGCCACCCACCTGGCCGACGCCCTGCCCGACGTCGAGCGGGATCGGGCCACCGGGGTCAGGGGGCTGGCCACCCGGCTCGGGGTCGGCCGGGCGGCCGCGGCGGCCGCGGCCTGCTACGCCGCCGCGGTGGTCCTGGCGCTTGTCTCCGGGCTGGCCGCCGGGGACCGGCCGGTGGTGGCGGCCGGGGCGGCGGTGGCCGTCGCGCTCGGGCTGGCCGCCCTGCCGGCCGGTGCCCGCGGCCCCGGTGGCCGCCGGGTCGCCTACCGGCTGGTGCTGGCCGGCATGGCCGCCCTCGCCCTCGGCTGGGCCGGCGCCGTCCGCCCCTGACCCAGGGAGGGGCCGCCGGATCGGAATGGTTCGGGATGCTTGGGGGGCTTTTGGGGCCGTGTCGACCGGGTAGCCTGTGGACGCCGGTTACCTCCTGGGCGCCTCGTCGTATTACGCTTCAGCGGTCGTTCCGGCGACCATGAGCCTCACCGCTGCCGCGCACCACGGAGGTCGTGCATGGTGCTCCCCGCGCTTGATGGCAAGACCCGCTGCCGTTGGGCCGCCACCGACCCGGTCCTCGCCACCTACCACGACAACGAGTGGGGCGAACCCCCGGTCGGCGATGCCGGCTGGTTCGAGCGGCTGAGCCTGGAGGTGTTCCAGGCCGGCCTGTCCTGGCGTACCGTGCTGGCCAAGCGCGACGGCTTCCGCCGGGCCTTCCACGACTTCGAGCCCAAGATCGTCGCCGCCTTCACCGCCAAGGACGTGACCCTGGTCCTGCGCGACCCGGGCATCGTCCGCAACCGAGCCAAGGTGCTGGCCACCATCGAGAACGCCAAGGTGGTGATCGCCCTGGCCGACGAGCACGGCTCCTTCAGCGACTGGGTCGCCGCCCAGCCCGACGATCTCGAGGGCCAGCAGCGGGTCTACCGGCAGACCTTCCAGTTCGCCGGCCCCCAGGTGGTGGAGGCGTTCCTGCAGAGCGTCGGCCGGGTGCCGCCGCCCCACGAGCCGGGCTGCTGGCGCCTGGGCTGACCGGCGACAGGCCGGTCGCGTCGCCAACGATCGTCAGGCCGGGAAGGCCGAGGTCGCGCGGTCAGTCAGGCACGTAGAGGAAATAGTCCCCTTCGGCGTCGTCATACTCCATGTTGACGATGCCGTTGGCCGCGGCCGCCTTGACGAACTGCAGGAACCCCGAGTAGCCGAGGTCCTTCTCCGACCAGTTGGGGTCGCGCTTGCGCAACTGGTCCTTGAGCCCCGACAGGGGGACCTCCTCGTCGTCACCCTGCAGGTCGAGCAGGGTCTGGCGGAGCACGTCGAAGGCCTTGTCGCCCTGGCCGGCCTCGGGGAAGTCGACCGCCGGGTCGCCGGGGGCCTGGCCCTCGGTCAGGGCGATGACCCCGTTGCGTTCCGCCTGGCGCAGCAGCTCCCTGAATGCGCGGAAGCCGTAGTCGGACTCGGCGAAGGTCGGGTCCTTGCGCAGCAGGGCCCGCTTGAGCGAGGACGCCAGCACCGGCTCGGCCCCGCTCTGCTTCAGCCCGGCCAGGGTCTGGGTGAGCTGGCGCTGCAGCTCCTGCAGGTCCCGCTCGCCGGTCGGGGTCTCGCCGCCGTCGTCCTTGCGCGGCTTGCTGGCCCTGCGGGGCGGGCGGCTGCCGCCGCCGTTGCCCCCGTTGCCGGCCCCTGCTGCCTGCCGCTTGCCCTGGCGGACGGGCTCGCCGACCCCGGTCAGGCGGTCGTAGAACAGGAACTCGTCGCAGGCCGGGGGGAGCAGGCTGGAGGTCGAGCCCTTCACGCCGATACCGATGACCCGCCGGTTGAGGGCGCGCAGCGACGCCACCAGGGGCGTGAAGTCGGAGTCGCCGGAGGCGATCACGAAGGTGGAGACGAACCCCCGCTCGTAGGCCAGCGCGATCGCGTCGACGGCCAGCTTGATGTCGGCCGCGTTCTTGCGCACCGCCCCGGTCCGCTGGGGGATGTCGATCAGCTCGCAGTTGTGCTCGACCAGGGTGCGGCGGTCGCCGGCGAACAGGGTCCAGTCGGCGTAGGCCCGCCTGGCCACCACCCGGCCCCGCTCGGCCAGCGCGTCCATGATCGGGCCGATGTCGAAGCCACGGCCGATCTCCCGTGCGCCGATGACCAGGTTCTCGTGGTCGATGAACAGCGCGATGCGTTCTTCTTCGTCGGGCATGGGCCAACACTACGCCGTAACCTGGGCCCGTGCCCACGACCGGAGCGAGCAGGCCTGGAGGAACGCCGGTGCCGTCGCGGGTGTGCGTGATCGGGGCTGGCTTGGCCGGGCTGACCGCGG
>DATHIG010000245.1:0-2728 GCA_035490035.1 Actinomycetes bacterium | reverse complement strand
CTACGACGTCAGCGAGCTGCACGAGCTGCTCGACCCCGAGCTGTGGCCCCAGGTCGACCGGCTGGTCGACGAGCACGCGGCCGTCTATTCGGAGGGACCGGCCGACGACCAGGTCAACAGGATGTGCTACACCGACACACGGCTGTTCCTCGCCGGGCTCAACCTGGCCTACACCGATCGGGCCAGCATGGCCGCCTCCACCGAGGTCCGCGTCCCCTACGTGGACAAGGAGGTGGCCGCGGCCGCGTTCGCCATTCCCGGCAGCGCCAAGATCGTCGGCCGGGAGCGCAAGGCGATCCTCAAGCAGGCCGCCGAGGCGTGGCTGCCCCGTGAGATCGTCTACCGCCCCAAAGGGCTGTTCAGCGCGCCATTGCGGGCCTGGATCCGGCGCGACCTGGTCGACATGGTCGAGGACCTGGTGGCCGGCGGGACCATGGTCACCTCCGGCCTGCTGGACAAGCAGATGGTCCGGGGCATGATCGACGACGACCGCCGCGGCGCCGCCGACCGGTCCAAGGAGATCTGGCAGCTGCTGACCCTCGAGGTCTGGTACCGCCAGCAGGGTCACGACTGATGAGGCAGATCGCCCAGAACTACAAGTCCGGCGAGCTGGCGCTGCTCGACGTCCCCGTGCCGGCCTCGCGGCCCGGTGGGGTGCTGGTCCGCACGCAGTTCTCGCTCATCTCCACCGGCACCGAGATGATGAAGATCAGCGAGAGCAAGCTGTCGCTGATCGGCAAGGCGCGCGCCCGGCCCGACCAGGTGCGAAAGGTCATGCAGACGGTGTCCCAGCAAGGCCTGCGCTCCACCTACCGCAAGGTCAGCGACCGGCTCGACTCCTACACCCCGCTCGGCTACTCGCTGTGCGGTGAGGTCGTCGAGGTGGGCGCCGGGGTTGAGGAGCTCGCCGTCGGGCAGCGGGTCGCCTGCGCCGGCAACCTCTACGCCCTCCACGCCGAGTACAACTGGGTCCCGCGGAACCTGTGCGTGCCGGTGCCCGACGGGGCCCGTGGCGAGCACGCCGCCTTCACCACCGTCGGCGCCATCGCCATGCAGGGCTACCGGCAGTCGGAGGCGCGCCTGGGGGAGACGGCCTGTGTCATCGGTCTCGGCCTGGTCGGCCAGCTCCTGGTGCAGCTCCTGCGGGCGGCCGGGGTCAACGTGGTCGGCCTGGACCCGTCGGCCGAGCGGTGCCGGCTGGCGGAGCAGCTGGGCGCGGCCACCTGCCGCCCGCCCGACCCGGAGACCCGCGGCCCGGTCATCGAGACGCTCGCCGCGCTCACCGACGGCGCCGGTGCCGACCACATCTTCCTCACCGCCGGCGGCGGGACCAATCAGCCCGTCGAGCTCGCCGCCGAGCTGGCCCGCGACCGGGCCCGGGTGGTCGACATCGGCAAGTGCCGGCTGGATCTGCCCTGGACCGAGTACTACGCCAAGGAGCTGGACGTCCGCTTCTCGCGCTCCTACGGCCCCGGCCGCTACGACCCGACCTACGAGGAGGGCGGGGTCGACTACCCGATCGGCTACGTCCGCTGGACCGAGCGGCGCAACATGGCCTGCTTCCTCGATCTGGTGGCCGGCGGGCGGCTCGACCTCGACCCGCTGATCTCCGCCGTCCTGCCGTTCGACGACGCGGTCGCTGCCTACGAGCGCATCCAGAGCGGCGAGCAGGGCGGCGTCGGCATGCTGTTCCGCTACTCGTCCAACGGGCCGGCGCAGCAGCGGTTGACCGCCGCGCCGCCGCCAACCCGCCCCGCTCGCCGGCCGGCCGCCCAGCCGGTGGTCCGGCTCGGTGTGATCGGCGCCGGCAACTACGCCACCAGCATGCTCCTGCCCCACCTGCGCGGTCGGGCCGACGTCCGGCTGGTCGAGGTCGCGACCGCCACCGGCTTGTCGGCGACCAACGCCCAGCGCAAGTTCGGCTTCGAGCGCTACTCCACCGACCACCGGGGCCTGCTGGCCGACGAGACGATCGGCGCCGTGCTGATCGCCACCCGGCACCACGCGCACGCGGCCATGGTCTGCGAGGCCCTGCGGGCCGGCAAGGCGGTGTTCGTCGAGAAGCCCCTGGCGGTCGACCCCGAGCAGCTGGAAGCGATCGCCGCGGCGGTCGAGGACAGCGGCAACGACCGCCTGATGGTCGGCTTCAACCGGCGCTTCGCGCCGCTGCTGGTCGACCTCAAGCACGCCTTCGGCGCCAGGAGCGGCCCGGTGCAGGTCCGCTACGACGTCAACGCCGGGCGGCTGGATGCGGGGAGCTGGTACGCGCATCCGGAAGAGGGCTCCCGCCTGGTGGGGGAGGGCTGCCACTTCGTCGACACCAGCTCGTGGTGGCTGGACCAGGACCCGGTGGCCGTGTTCGCCGCCGCCACCGGCGACCCCGACGACACCGCGAGCACGCTGCTGTACCCCGACGGGTCGGTCGCCACCATCGCCTACCAGACCTCCGGCGACCCCCGCGCCCCCAAGGAGCTGCTCCAGGTCACCGGGGACGGGCAGGTGGCCAGGCTGCACAACTTCCAGCGCACCGAGCTGTGGCGCGGCGGCCGGCGCCGTGTCCACCGCTCCCGCTCCGGCATCGACAAGGGCCAGCGGCAGGAGCTGGACGCCTTCGTGCGGGCCGTCGCCGAGGCCCGAGCCATGCCGATCCCGCTGGCGTCGCTGCTGGCCACCACCCGGGCCACCTTCGCCGCCCGCCGAAGCCTGGCCAGCCGCCGCCTCGAGGCGG
>DATHIG010000244.1:0-2735 GCA_035490035.1 Actinomycetes bacterium | reverse complement strand
CTGCCGGGCCGGCCGGTCTCTGTGTCCATGCTGCTGCCTTTCAGTGTCGCCCGGGTTTGATGACCCGAGCTGGGTGACGGTGGGCATGCGCAGTGCCGCAGGGCACGCCCGCGGGCAGGCTGCAAGCACCTTACCGAGATTGGGAGCGCACTCCGAAACACGCTGTGGAGCGGGAGAACGGGGCGGACCGGTTGCCTGGCAACCTCCGCACAGTGCGGGACGAGGACTTGGTCCCGCTGACGGCCGGAGGACTTCCCCGGCGCGGTGTGGGTAGCCACCGGAGCAGGGCACAAACACTCGGGCCGGATCCATCATCCGCCCACAGGACGGCACCGGCCCGAGAGGGCAATCTCCGGTTTGGTTGGGGCGTTTGTGGCTACCCGGCAAGGGTTCGCTCGTCGACGAACAGGGCCGAGTCCCCGCCCTGTAGCTCCAGCTGAGGTCGGCCACCTGCCCTGCGCGCACCGCGAGGCCTCGCCCCGCGCTGTCTGTACGTCGTGGACGGGCGTCAACCACATCTCGGAGAGCAGCTCCCAATGAGCTGCCGCAATTGAAAGCAATGGAGGCTCAGATGACCGAGCACGAGACCGAGTCGCCTGCCGAGGCAACCGCGCCCGGCCAGGCACCCGCCGCGACCAAGGGACTCAGCTACGCCGTCGACATCTGCTTCTGCGTCGACGTGACCGGCAGCATGAGCCCGATCCTGGACCGGGTGAAGGACAACGCGCTGCGCTTCTACGACGACGTGCAGAAGAACCTGACCGACAAGGGCAAGAACGTCGATGAGCTACGGGTGCGGGTGATCGCCTTCCGGGACTTCAAGGCCGACGGCGCAGCGGCGCTGCAGGAGTCACCGTTCTTCTCGCTGCCGGACGAGCAGACCGGCTTTGCCGAGTTCGTGGGCGGTCTGGTGCCCGAGGGTGGCGGCGACGCACCGGAGTCGGGCCTTGAGGCGGTGGCCCTGGCGATCAACTCCTCGTGGACGACCAGTGGGGATCGGCGCCGCCAGGTGATCGTGGTCTGGACCGACTCACCGGCGCAGCCGTTGACCGGCGAGCCCGCGCCAGCCCCGTATGGTGACAAGATTCCCAAGGACTTCAGCGCCCTCACCGACCTGTGGGAGAACGAGCAAGGCGTGATGGGGGCAAGCTCCAAGCGCCTGATCGTCTTCGCCCCCGACGGACCGGGATGGACCGACATCTCCGGTGTCTGGGAGAACGTGGTGCACCACCCCTCCAAGGCCGGTGAGGGGCTGTCGGACGTCGACTACAGCACCATCATCGACTCGATCGCCAACTCGGTGTGAGCCTCGAGTCGTCTGCCGCGACCCCGCCGGCAATCGCTGTCATGCCCACCGTCTCGTTCAGGTTCTGCACCGCCAAGGTCGCCGGCGAGGGCGAGGACGCTGACCCGATCCTTCGGGTTGGTCCCGACCTTGGCCTGCTGGGTGTCTTTGACGGTATGGGCGGGGCCGGCGGCCGGGTATATGACACCCCCGATGGTCGCCACACCGGCGCCTACATCGCCTCCCGGTTTGCTCGGAACGTGGTCGAGCGCCTGATGATCGAGCTGATCAAGCCCGAGTGGAACCTGGACGGCCCGGCCACAGCGGCCGAGCTGCACCGGGTGCTTGCCTCCTCGCTGGCGGCGCGGCTGGACGAGCTCAAGGCGCCAGAGACGACCCTGCGTTCCAAGCTGGTCAAGGCCCTACCGACGACGATGGCCCTGGCCGTCCTGCAGCGCACCGACCCGGCCGCGTCAGCCCACGCCTGCCATGTGTTCTGGGCCGGCGACTCCCGAGCCTACGTCGTCGATCCGGAGGCCGGGGTTCGGCAGCTCACCACCGACGACCTGCGCTCGGGTGGAGATGCGATGCGCAACCTCACCGACGACTCGGTGATGAGCAACTGCATCTCGGCCGACACCGAGTTCCACATCAACCACCGCCAGGTCGACCTGCAGGCACCGTTCCTGCTGGTCGGTGCCACCGACGGGTGCTTCGCCTACGTGCGCTCGCCGATGCATTTCGAGCATCTGCTGCTGTCCACCCTGCGGGGCGCACGGGAGGTTGCCGCCTGGCAAAGGGCACTGGAGTCGGCGGTGACCGCCACGACCGGTGATGACGCCGCCCTGGCGCTGTTGGGGGTGGGCGCGGACTTCACCGGGTTCAAGAAGCTGTTCCGGGAACGGACCGAGGAGGTCGGGCGCCGCTACATCGACCCCCTGGATGAGCTGGAGGATCAGGTCAACCAGGCCGAGCAGAAGCTGGCCGGCCTGCGGGCTCGTCGGGCCGAGCTCGGTGGTGAGCTGTGGGGCGCCTACAGGCACGAGTACGAGCGCTACCTGGTCGCCCCGGAGCCGGCTGGTGAGGAGGTGCCGTGAAGGCGGGCGAGGTCATCAACGGCTACACCATCCTTGAGGACTTCCGGGTGGTCGGGGCCGGCCTGAGCAAATGGACCTTCGCCGCCAAAGACGGGCGCGAGTACTTCATCAAGGAATTCCTCAGCCCCACCTACCCCGACGAGCACGCCCCCGGCAGCGCCCAGACCAAGATGCGCAAGCGCCAGCGCTGTCAGGCCTTCGAACGCCACCACCGGCGCATCAACCAGGCCCTGGCGGAGATCTCCGGCGTCGGCGGCAACCTGATCGTCACCCTGGCCTTCTTCCGCTGGGGCGCCAAGTACTACAAGGTCACCGAGAAGGTCGAGGTGGCCGGCCTGAGCCCGGCCGACATC
>DATHIG010000243.1:0-8466 GCA_035490035.1 Actinomycetes bacterium | reverse complement strand
CGCCGCCGGTTCGTGCAGCTGGCAGCGCTTTCCGGCGCCGCCCTGCTGGCCGGCTGCGGCACCTCGGAGCCGCTGGCCGACCGGCAGACGATCAAGCTCGGCTACGTCTCGCCCCAGAGCGGCTCCCTGTTCGGCTTCGGCGAGGCCGACACCTTCGTGATCGAGAGCACCAGGCGCAGGTTCAAGGACGGCCTGCAGATCGGCGGCCGTGCCCACCCGGTGGAGATCCTGGTGATGGACAGCCAGTCCAACCCGGAACGGGCCGGGGAGGTGGCGCGCGACCTGATCTCCCGCGACCAGGTCAACATGATGCTGGTCAGCTCCTCGCCCGAGACCACCAACCCGGTGGCCGACGCCTGCGAGCAGGCCGGGATGCCCTGCATCTCCACCGCAACGCCCTACCAGCCCTGGTACCTGGGCCGCAACCCGGCCCCCGACCCCAGCAACCCGGAGCCCTACCATTGGACCTGGCATTTCTTCTGGGGGCTGGAGGACATCATCGGCGTGTTCGCCGACATGTGGGGCCAGGTCGAGAACAACCAGGTCCTCGGGGGCCTGTGGCCCGACGACGGCGACGGCAGGTTCTGGGGCAGGGGCTTCCCGCGGGCCCTGCAGCCGCCGGGCTACCAGATCATCGACCCGGGCCGCTACCGGAGCGAGAAGGACAGCTTCACCACCGAGATCGAGATGTTCAAGGCCGCCAGGGCCGATATCGTCACCGGGGTGCCGCTGCCGCCCGACTTCGCCACCTTCTGGAAGCAGGCCGTCCAGCAGGGCTACCGGCCGAAGATCGCCTCGGTCGGCAAGGCGCTGCTGTTCCCGGCGTTCATCGAGGCGATGGGCGCCGCCGAGGGCGTCTCGACCGAGGTGTGGTGGAGCCCGAAGCACCCGTTCAGGTCCTCGCTGACCGGGGCCGGGGCCGGGCAGCTGGCCGAGGAGTACACCAGGGCGACCGGCCGGCAGTGGACCCAGCCGCTCGGCTTCGTGCATGCCCTGTTCGAGATCGCGGCGTCGGTGCTCTCCAGGGTCGGCGACGTGAACGACCGGCAGGCCCTGACCGAAGCGATCAAGGCGACCAGCATGGACACCATCGTCGGCCGGGTCGACTGGACCCGCGCCCAGGCCGACTTCCCCAACGTCTCCAGGACCCCGCTGGTGGGCGGTCAGTGGCGCCGCGGCACGACCTGGCCGTTCGAGCTCGAGATCGTCTCCAACACCGTCCACCCGGAGATCCCGGCCACCGGCACCCTGCAGCCGATCGCCCTGCCCGGCTGACCATCTCGACCAGGAGGTCGCTCGTGAGCAGCAAGGAGCGGTGATGGCGCACCGGTTCGCGGACGTGGCCGAGGTGACCAGGCGCCTGGCCGCGGTCGGCTACCTGGCCACCCCGATGATCGCCAACGTCGCCTTCCTCGCAGACCGGCTGGAGAAGCCGGTCCTGGCCGAGGGGCCGGCCGGGGTCGGCAAGACCGAGCTGGCCAAGGCCCTGGCCGCCGCCAGCGGGGCCCGGCTGATCCGGCTGCAGTGCTACGAGGGCCTCGACGAGTCCAAGGCCCTGTACGAGTGGAACTACAAGAAGCAGCTGCTGCGCATCCAGGCCGACCGGGCCCACGACGCCGACTGGTCCGACGTCGAGGCCGACATCTTCTCCGAGCCGTTCCTGCTCACCCGCCCGCTGCTGGAGGCGATCCGGGCCGCCGACCCGGTGGTGCTGCTGATCGACGAGGTCGACCGGGTCGAGGTCGAGACGGAGGCGCTGCTGCTGGAGGTGCTGTCGGACTTCCAGGTGTCCATCCCGGAGCTGGGCACGATCGCCGGCACCCAGCGGCCCCTGATCGTGCTCACCTCCAACGCGACCCGGGAGCTGTCGGAGGCGCTGCGCCGGCGCTGCCTGTACCTCTATATCGACTACCCGGACGTTGAGCGGGAGCGGGAGATCGTCAGGGCGAGGGTGCCGGAGATCGACCAGCTGCTGGCCACCCAGATCGCCCAGGTGGTGCGGTCCATCCGCCAGCTCGAGCTGAAGAAGGCGCCGTCCATCTCGGAGACCATCGACTGGGCCAGGACCCTGCTGTACCTGGAGCGCCGGACGCTCGACCAGGCGACCATCGATGACACCCTGCACCTGCTGCTCAAGCACGAGCGTGACATCCAGCGGGCCCGGGCCGAGCTGGGCCGGGCCCCGTATCCGGCACCCGGTTGACCCGGCCCCTCCAGACGCCGGTTCCCATGCGGCTCAGGCGATGGTCATGCCTCCCGCCGACGCAGCGGCCTCAGCCGCGGGTGATCCCGCGGCGGCGGACGAGGAAGCCGACGATCACGAGCACGATCAGGGTGCCGATGATGGCCGAGATGATGCCGCCGAGGTCGAAGACGTCCCGGTCGCCGATGCCGAGGCCGACGGTGAAGATCAGGTAGCCGACGACGGCGCCGGCCAGGCCAAGGGCGATCGACGCCAGCCACGACGTCGGGCCGCTCATGTCGCGGAACACGTCACCCGGCACGAGGGCCCTGGCGATCACGCCGGCGACCAGTCCCAGCAGCACAGCTCCGAGCACGAGACGCTCCCTTCGGGATGGATGCCTGCCCTGACGGTATCGAACAGCTACGACCGGACGGTTGCAAGCCAAGGGCGGCGGCCTGGCCCGGGGAGGTCAGCGGCGCAGGACCCGGTCCATGACCTGGAGCAGCTCGTCGACCTTGGCGTCGCCGCCGCCCGACTGGATCTCCTCGCGCACGCAGCCGCGGATGTGGCCGTCGAGCAGGCCGAGCGACACCTTGTCCAGCGCGGCCTGGATGGCGGCGACCTGGGTGACGACGTCGACGCAGTACTTGTCCTGGTCGATCATGCGCGCCACGCCGCGGACCTGGCCCTCGATGCGGCGCAGGCGCGTCTGCAGCTGCTGCTTCTGCATGGTGTAGCCGGGCACGGTGCCTCCCTCCGCCGACCTGCCCCACCGGGTAGAGTATAGGTACCCGGGGTGGGTATGCGAAGGGGAGGCCGAGGAGCCGGTCCTCGCCATCTCCATGGTCCCGGCGCTGCGGTATCCCGGCTGGGTCTGGCTGGCCGCGGTCCTGACCACCCCGGGGGAAGCTCCTCGGTCGACCGGGTCCTCGGCAACCCCGCCTGCCCGGGCTCAGGGCGCGACCTCGTCGCGCCGATCACCCGGGTATGCGTGTTCGGGGGGGATCGGGAGCGGCGGCCAGCCCAGTGCCGCCGCCGGCCGGCCTGCGCCCGATGCACCCGACCGCCGCCCGGGAGCTGCCGGCCGACCAGGCCGCCTGGGCGTTCGAGCCCAAGTGGGACGGCTACCGGGCCCTCGGCCATGTGGTCCCCGGCGGCCTGCGGCTGCGCAGCCGCAACGGGGTCGACATGGCCGGCTGGTTCCCCGAGCTCGCCCAGCTGGCCGACGCGCTCGGCGACCACGCCTGCGTGCTGGACGGCGAGGTGGTCGCCTTCGACAGCACCGGCAGGCCCAGCTTCGAGGCCCTCCAGCACCGGATGAGCAACCGCGCCGGCCGGCCAAGGGGTGGCGCTCCCGTCACCTACCTGGCGTTCGACCTGCTATGGCTGGACGGCCGGCTGCTCACCGGGCTCCCCTATGCCAAGCGACGGGCGCTGCTGGAAGGCCTGGAGGTCGGCGGGCCCACCTGGCAGACCGTCGGGTCGTTCCCGGGCGCCGGGACCGCCCTGCTGGCCGCCACCCTCGAACAGGGCCTTGAGGGGGTGGTCGCCAAACGGCTGCACAGCGCCTACCTGCCGGGCAAGCGGACCAGGAACTGGCTGAAGGTCAAGCACTACCAGCGGGAGACGTTCCTGGTCGGCGGCTTCCTGCCCGACCAGGGCCAGGTCAGGTCCCTGCTGGTCGGCGTCCCCGACCCGGGCAGCCCCCGCCGGCTGCGGTTCGCCGGGCGGATCGACCACGGCCTGGTCCCGGCGGCACGGCGCCGCCTCGGCGAGCTGCTCCGCCCACTGGCCACCGAGCGCAGCCCCTTCGTCGAGCCGCCGGCGGCCCTGCTCGGCGGCCGCTGGGCCCGGCCAAGCGCCGACGACCCGGGCCCGGTGTTCGTCCGCCCCAAGGTCGCGGTCGAGGTCACCTTCCTCGGCTGGGAGGGCGGCCGCCTCCGCCACGCCGCCTACAGCGGCCTGACCCGGCAGCCCTGACCCGATGCGAGAATCACCCCTGGCCGGGGATCCGTCTCGCCCGTGCAGGTGATCCCGGCCGCTACCGTGGGGAAGTCAAGGGCAGCAACATCCAACGTCGTGCATCCCGAGGAGGCGTCGGCCATGACCGCAGACGAGCTGACCGCAACGGCGAGGGCGCTGGTCGCCCCCGGCAAGGGCATCCTGGCCGCCGACGAGAGCGGCGGCACGATCGCCAAGCGCTTCAAGTCCATCGGGGTCGAGTCCACCCAGGAGCAGCGCCGGGCCTACCGGGAGCTGCTGTTCACCACCCAGGGGGCTGGCGAGTTCATCAGCGGCGTGATCCTGTACGACGAGACCATCCGGCAGCCGGCGGCCGACGGGACCCCGCTCCCCGAGACGCTGCGCCGCCAGGGCATCATCCCGGGGATCAAGGTCGACGAGGGCACCACCGAGCTGGCCGGCTTCCCCGGCGAGAAGATCACCGAGGGCCTGGACGGCCTGCGCGACCGGCTGGGCAGCTACCGCGACCTGGGCGCCCGGTTCACCAAGTGGCGGGCGGTCATCACCATCGGCGACGGGATCCCCACCCCGGGGTGCATCCAGGCCAACGCCGAGGCGCTGGCCCGATTCGCCGCCCTCTCGCAGCAGGCCGGGCTGGTCCCGATCGTCGAGCCAGAGGTGCTGATGGACGGCGACCACACCATCCAGCGCTGCCGCGAGGTCACGGCCGACACCCTGGCCGAGGTGTTCGCGGCCCTGCGGCGCCACCGGGTCCGGCTGGACGGCATGCTGCTCAAGCCGAACATGGTCCTGTCCGGTAGCGACTGCCCCGAGCAGGCCGGCGTCGAGGAGGTCGCCGAGGCCACCGTCGCCTGCATGCGCGACCACGTGCCGGCGTCCGTGCCCGGCCTGGTGTTCCTGTCCGGCGGCCAGACCGACGAGGCGGCCACCGCCCACCTCAGCGCGATGAACCGGCTCGAAGGGGTGCCGTGGCAGCTCAGCTTCTCCTACGGCCGCGCCCTCCAGGCGGCGGCTCTCAAGGCCTGGAAGGGCGACCCGGCCAACGGGCCGGCGACCCAGCAGGCCTTCCACCACCGGGCCCGGCTGAACGGCGCGGCCCGCTCCGGCCGGTATACCGAGGCGATGGAGACGGTCCAGGCGTAGGGCCGGGACGCCTCCTGGCTCCCCACCAGCGCCGTCCGTTTGGCCGGCTCCCAAACCGTGCATGATATCCTCAAGGCAAGAGTTGCAGGTCGGCCCCGCTCATCCTGAGCGGGGCCGGGTGGTCCAGATGCGGATCGCGCCCAGGGCGGCCCAAGTGACTGCAAGGCCGACCTGAGGAGCGCGCATGGCCAGTATCGGCCAACAATCCGTCGTCGGACCGGCGCCGTCGCGGGGGGGCCGCTGGGGCCAGTACACGGCGTTGTCGCGGCAGGTCAGGCAGGCCGGGCTGCTGGAGCGGCGGCGCGGCTGGTACGCCGCCAAGATCGGCCTCAACCTGGGCCTGCTGGCCGGCGGCTGGGTCGTGTTCCTGATCGTCGGGGCGTCGTGGTGGCAGCTGGTCACCGCCGCCTACCTGGCGGTGGTGTTCACCCAGCTGGCGTTCCTCGGCCACGACGCCGGCCACCGGCAGATCTTCGAGTCCCGGCGAGCCAACGACCTGGTCGGCCTGGCCCACGCCAACCTGCTGGTCGGGGTGAGCTTCGACTGGTGGGTGGGCAAACACAACCGCCACCACAGCAACCCCAACCACCAGGACCTTGACCCCGACATCAGCATCACCGCGCTGGCGTTCACCCCCGACCAGGCCAGCTCCAAACACGGGCTGGTCCGGCTGATCGCCCGCCACCAGGCCTGGCTGTTTTTCCCGTTGCTGCTGCTGGAGGCGGCCCACCTGCACCTGGCCAGCAGCAAGGCCATCCTGGCCGGCCGGGGCCGGGCCAACACCGTGGAGGGGCTGCTGCTGCTGGCCCATGTGGCCGGCTACCTCACCGCCCTGGCGCTGGTGCTGACGCCGCTGCAGGCGGTGGCGTTCATCGTGGTCCAGCAGGGCCTGTTCGGCCTGTACCTGGGCTGCTCGTTTGCGCCCAACCACAAGGGGATGCCGACCCTGACCACCGACCAGGAGCTGGACTTCCTCCACCGCCAGGTCCTGACCGCCCGCAACGTGCGCGGCAGCCGCCTGGTCGACTTCCTGCTCGGCGGGCTGAACTACCAGATCGAGCACCACCTGTTCCCCAACCTGCCCCGACCCAACCTGCGCCACGCCCAGCCACTGGTCCGCGCGTTCTGCCAGCAACACGGCCTGAACTACACCGAGGCCAGCCTGTTCGGCTCCTACGCCCAAGCCCTCCACCACCTCCACGCCGTCGGGGCACCCCTACGCCCCGCGGTGGACGACTGACCGCGGATGCAAGGTTCGCCCGCGAGGACGGAACGATCATGCGCGACCCCCAGCCCCGGGTCCCGATCCGCACCATCGCCGCCACCATCGGGATGGTGCTGCTCACCGCCGCGGTCCTGCTGCTCGGCTGGGAGGTCCGCCGCGTCCTGACCTGGATCGTCGTGGCCGCCCTACTCGCCATCATCTTCGGCCCCCTGGTCGACATCGCCCAACGCCGCCTGCACCTGCGCCGATCGCTGGCCACCCTGCTGGTGTTCCTGGTCGCCCTGGCCGGGATCCTCACCATGTTCATCCGCCCCCTGGCCAGCGAGGGCCCCCAGTTCATCGACCGGCTAGCCGCTGCCCGATCCACCAGAGGAGGTCGGCATGCCTGATCATCATCCCGACCATGGTCTGCTCGGCGAGTTGGAGCCGATCGCCGAGCAGCTGCTGAACCGGCATCTGTCCATGGCCAAAGAGTGGATGCCGCATGAGTACGTGCCCTGGAGGCTGGGCCGCGACTTCGACAGCGAACCCTGGACCCCCGATCAGCCGCGGCTCACCGGGGTGGCCCAGGCCGCCTTCGAGGTCAACCTCCTGACCGAGGACAACCTGCCCAGCTACCACCGGGAGTTGCTGGCCACTTTCGGCCGTGATGGCGCCTGGAGGACCTGGTCGAACCGCTGGACCGCCGAGGAGGGCCGCCACGCGGTCGTGCTCCGCGACTATCTGCTGGTCACCCGCAACATCGACCCCGTCGGCCTGGAACGCGGACGGATGGCCGCCATGCAGCAGGGGTGGATGCCGGACAAGACGGCGTTGGGGCTGATGGCCTATGCGGCGTTCCAGGAACTGGCCACCCGGATCTCCCATCGCAACACCGGCCGCTACTCCGATGACCCGGTCGCCGACAAGATCATGCTCCGGGTGGCCGCCGACGAGAACCTGCACATGATGTTCTACCGCGACATCGTGGCCGCCGCCCTCCAGGTCGACCCCTCGGCGGCGGTCGAGGCCATCACCGGAGAGGTCGTCGCCTTCGACATGCCCGGGGTCGGCATCCAAGGCTTCACCCGCAAGGCGCTGCAGATGGCCCGGGCGGGCATCTATGACCTGCGCATCCACCACGACGAGATCCTGTGGCCGCTGCTGCGCCACTGGAACCTGTTCGGCCTCGAAGGCCTGCAGCCGCAGGCCGACCAGGCCCGGGAGCGGCTGGCGGCCCACCTGGCCAAGACCGACCGGCTGGCAAGCCGTTTCGAAGCCAAACGAGCCGCCACCGTCGCGGCCGGCTGAACAGGCGCACTACCAACCTGCTCGGACTCAAATGGCCAGCGTGGTGACCTTCGAGTGACGGCGTAACTTCTCCATGACACCTCAGGGAGTTAACCGGTTATGAGGTCTCCATCCGGTGCCCGGTCCCGCCGAACCGCCTCGAGTGAGAAGATGCCCGGCGTTTCGGTTGGTGAGGGCGGTGGGTCTGTCCGCTCAACCCTGGAGAGGAAGGCAACCAGCATTTCAGCTGGTCGGAGGCCGTTTGGTGGGCCTGGGAGGACTTGAACCTCTGGCCTCATCCTTCTGGCCGAGAAGCAGATGTTCGGCGGGCTCGCCTTCCTGCTGCACGGCAACATGGCCTGCGGCGTGCGCGGCGACGACCTGATCGTGCGGGTGGCCGCCGACGCGGCCGATGCGGCCCTGGGTGAGCCGGGCGCCCGGTCATTCGATCTGACGGGTCGACCGATGAAGGGTTGGCTGCTGGTGGACGCTGACGGTCACGCTGAGGACGACGGCCTGTGCCGCTGGGTCGATCGGGCCTCGCCCACGCCAGTTCGCTGCCGCCCAAGTAACGCTTCAGCGACCAGCCCCATGTGTACGCGAGTGGTGCATGCCCCGTTGCGGATGGACGTCTTCGAGACGGTGGCGGGCTATCGGCCTG
>DATHIG010000242.1:0-4959 GCA_035490035.1 Actinomycetes bacterium | reverse complement strand
CCGTCCGGTCCAGCTTCGCCCGGGTCGAGGTCGCCCGCGGCCCGGTGCCCGGCGTCACCTTCGGCTGACGCTGGCCCCCTTGAGCTCGGGGTTTGGGGCCACGCGGGGGCGCAGCCCGCGGTTGTACCAGTGCTCGCCCCCTGAGCTCGGGGTTTGGGGGGCATGCGGGGGGCGCAGCCCCCCGCAGCGGTACCATGCCCGCAGCCAGCCCTGGCGGGTGGTGTAATGGCAGCACGGCGGCCTTTGGAGCCGTCAGGTCAAGGTTCGAATCCTTGCCCGCCAGCTCGGAAGCGTCCGGCACGCGACAGGAAACGGGGGAGCGATGGGCCAGGGCCTGACCGTGGTGGTGCTCGCCGCCGGGGAGGGCAAGCGGTTCCGCTCGGCCCTGCCCAAGCCGCTGCACCCACTCGCCGGCAGGCCGCTGCTGTGGCACGTGCTGGCCGCCGCGGCCCCGCTCAAGGCCGACCGGACCGTCGTCGTCGTCGGCAACGCCGCCGACCAGGTCACCGCCGCCGTCGAGGGGTTCGACCTGGGCCCGGTGCGGTTCGCGGTCCAGTCCGCCCAGCGCGGCACCGGCGACGCCCTCGCCGCCGCCCTGCCCCTGCTGGACGCCGCCGGCGACGTCCTCGTCCTGTCCGGCGACACCCCGCTGGTCTCCCCGGCGCTCCTGGAAGGGCTGCTGGACCGCCACCGCTCGGCCAGGGCCGCCGCGACCCTGCTCACCTGCGTCCTGGACGACCCCGACGGCTACGGGCGGGTGCTCCGCGACGGCGCCGGCGCTGTCACCGGCGTGGTCGAGCAGCGCGACGCCACCCCGGCCCAGCGCGCCATCGGCGAGGTCAACGCGGGGATGTACGTGTTCCGCCGGGCCGTCCTCGACCGCCTGGCCGAGCTGCGTCCCGACAACGACCAGGGCGAGTGCTATCTGCCCGACCTGGTGCCGCTGGTGCTGACCGGCGGCGGCGGCGTCGCCACCCACCCGGGCCCGGAGGAGGAGGTCCGCGGGGTCAACGACCGGGTCGAGCTGGCCGAGGCCGGTGCGGTGCTCCGCCTTCGGCTGCTGGAGCGGCTGATGCTGGCCGGGGTGACCGTGGTCGACCCAGCCAGCACCTACGTCGACGCCGACGTCGAGGTCGGGCAGGACACCGTGCTGGCCCCCCTGACCTTCCTGGAGGCCGGGACCAGGGTCGGGTCCCGCTGCCGGCTCGGGCCCAACGTGCGCCTGGTCGGCTGCACGGTCGGCGACGACGCCACCGTCGCCCAGAGCGTCGCCCTCCAGTCCACGATCGGCCCACGGGCGGTCGTCGGCCCCTTCGCCTCCCTGCGCCCCGGCAGCGAGCTGGGCGAGGCCAGCAAGGTCGGCACCTTCGTCGAGGTCAAGCAGTCGACCATCGGGCCCGGGTCCAAGGTCCCCCATCTCAGCTACGTCGGCGACGCCGACATCGGCGCCCGGGTGAACGTCGGCGCCGGCACCGTGTTCGTCAACTACGACGGGGTCGACAAGCACCGGACCTCCGTCGGCGACGGCGCCTTCATCGGATCCGATACCATGCTGGTAGCCCCCGTGACGATCGGGGACGGGGCCCAGACCGCCGCCGGATCCACCATCACCAAGAACGTTCCACCCGACGCCCTCGCCATCGAGCGTTCCGACCAGCGGACCATCGAGGGCTGGGCCGCCAGGCGTCGCCGAAAGCGGGAGACCAGGGAGTGACCGGGAGGCCACGGTGAGCAACGGGGTGACGCCCAAGCAGGTGGAGGCGCTTGGACGCAGGCACCTGATGCTGTTCGCGGGGCGGGCCAGCCGCCAGCTGGCCAACGAGGTGGCCGGCCACCTCGGGATCGAGTGCGGTTCGGTCGACATCCGCGACTTCGCCAACGGCGAGACCTACACCCGGTTCGGGGAGAGCGTGCGCGGCACCGACGCGTTCGTGATCCAGACCCACAGCTCGCCGGTGAACGAGCGGATCATGGAGCAGCTGATCATGATCGACGCCCTCAAGCGGGCGTCGGCCAAGCGGATCAGCGCGGTGGTCCCCTACTACGGCTACTCGCGCCAGGACAAGAAGGGCCGGGGACGCGAGCCGATCACCGCCAAGCTGGTCGCCGACATGCTGCAGGTGGCCGGGGCCGACCGGATCATCACCATGGACCTGCACTCCGGGCAGGTGCAGGGGTTCTTCGACGGGCCGGTCGACCACCTGACCGCCCTGCCCCTGCTGGCCGACCACATCCGGGCCAAGTGCGTCGACGAGCGCGAGCTGGTGGTGGTCGCCCCCGACGCCGGCCGGGTCAAGACCGCCGAGAAGATGGCCGGCGTGCTCGGCGCCCCCCTGGCCTTCCTGCACAAGCGGCGCAGCCGCGAAGAAGCCCACAAGGTCGAGGTCCGCGAGGTGGTCGGCGAGGTCGACGGCCTCCAGTGCGTGCTGATCGACGACATGATCGACACCGCCAGCACCATCGTGCAGGGCGCCGAGGTGCTGATGGCCAACGGCGCCGCCCGGGTCACGGCCGCCGCCACCCACGGGATCTTCTCCGGTCCGGCCCTCGACCGGCTCAAGAACGCCCCCATCGCCGAGGTCGTGGTCACCAACACCCTGCCGCTGCCCGAGGACCACCGGCGGCTCGACAAGATCGTGGTGCTGTCGGTCGCCGGCATCGTGGCCGACGCCATCCGGGCGGTGTTCGAGGACGCCAGCGTCTCCGAGATCTTCAACGACCAGAACCAGTTCTGAGCCAGCTGAGATCGTTTACGGCTCCGGCGATGCGTCAATCGTAGAGGGTGACGCGTTCCCGTCCTCGAAGGGGAGAAGCAGGTGGCTGGCGAGCTACACGGCAAGAAGGTCACGTTCGTAGCGACCGACGGCGTCGAGCAGGTCCACACCGACCGCGGCCTCGTCACCAGCCGCAGGCCCGACGACCCGCCGGCGGGCAGCGCCAAGGTCGTCGAGGAGTTCGCCGAGGTCGTGCACCAGGACCAAGCCCAGGCGACGGCGCGGGCCTGAGCGACCGGGCGATGGCGCCACCGATCGCGGTCCTCGACGTCGACGGCACGCTGGTCGACACCAACTATCACCATGCCATCGCCTGGTACCGCGCCTTCCGCGAGCACGGCCTGACCGTGCCGGTGTGGCGCGTCCACCGTCACATCGGCATGGGCGGCGACCAGCTGGTGGGTGCCGTGGCCGGCGAGCGGGTCGAGGACCGCCAGGGCGACAGCATCAGGGCGGCCGAGACCGCCCTGTATGCCGACCTGATCGGCGAGGTGCAGCCGTTCGCCGACGCCCGCCGGCTGATGGAGCTGCTGCGCGACCGCGGCCACCGGCTGGTGCTGGCCAGCTCGGGCAAGCGCGACGAGGTCGACCACTACCTGGTCCTGCTCGAAGCCCGCGACCTGGTCGAGGCCTGGACGACCTCGGCCGACGTGAAACGGACCAAGCCCGACCCCGACCTGGTGGTCACGGCCATCGAGAAGGTCGGGGGTGGCGAGGCGGTGATGGTCGGGGACTCGACCTTCGACTGCGAGGCCGCCGCCCGGGTGGAGGTCCCCACCGTTGCCGTCCTGACCGGCGGCTTCTCCGAGCAGGAGCTCCGCCAGGCCGGTGCCGGCGTGGTGTTCGAGTCGCTGGGCGACCTGTGCGAGCGGCTGGACGAGACGCCGCTCGCCTAGGTTTGTCGGTCCCTATCCAGGGTTAGGCGAAGCATGAGTTCCACCGACCGAGCCAGGAGGAGGTGCGCCGCCAATGCCGAAAGTGGCCCGCGACGTCATGACCCCGAACGCTGAGTGCATCGGGGAGAACGAGACCCTGCTCGACGCGGCCAAGAAGATGGCCGACCGGGGCTATGGGTCCATGCCCATCTGCGGCGAGGACGACCGCCTCAAGGGCATGCTGACCGACCGCGACATCGTGGTGAAGGCGCTGGCCCAGGGCCTGGACCCGGCCAGCACCCGGGCCGGCGAGCTCGGTGAGGGCAAGCCGGTGACCGTCGGGGCCGACGACTCCCTGCAGGAGGCCCTGCAGACGATGGCCAAGCACAGGGTCCGCCGCCTGCCCGTGATCGATGGGCACGACCTGGTCGGCATCATCGCGGTGGCCGACATCGCCAGGGAGCTCGACGACGACGACTCCAAGGGCAACCTGATCGAGGCCATCTCTGCTGGGCCTGCCCAGACCGAGGGCCCCGGCTCGCAGTAGCGAACAGGACCCGAGGCCGCCGCCGGACCCCGGCGGCGGCCCTGTTCATGGCACCATCCTGGCATGGACCTTCCGGTGATGCCGCCGATCCGCCCGATGCTGGCCAAGTCGGTGTCGATCCTGCCCGAGGGGATGCTGTACGAGCCCAAGTGGGACGGGTTCCGCTGCGTGGTCTTCCGCGACGGCGACGAGGTGGAGCTGGGCAGCCGCAAGGAGCGGCCGCTGACCCGCTACTTTCCCGAGGTGGTGGAGGCGGCCCGCAGCCAGCTGCCACCGCGCTGTGTGGTCGACGGCGAGATCGTGATCGCCAGCGGGCCTGGCCTCGATTTCGAGGCCCTGCTGCAACGCATCCACCCGGCGGCCTCCCGGGTCGAGCTGCTGTCCCGCGACACCCCGGCCCTGCTGATCGCCTTCGACCTGCTCGCCCTTGACGACGAGTCGCTGATGGAGCTGCCGCTGGTCGAGCGCCGCAACGCCCTTGAGGAGGCGCTTGCCGGGGTCGACGCACCCGTGCACCGCACACCGGCCACCGACTCCATCCGGCAGGCCGAGCGCTGGTTCCGGATGTTCGAGGGCGCCGGGCTGGACGGGGTGGTGGCCAAGCCTCCCGACATCCCGTACCTGGAGGACCAGCGGGTGATGTTCAAGGTCAAGCACGAGCGGACCGCCGACTGCGTGGTCGCCGGCTTCCGCTGGCACAAGAAGGGCCCGGTGGTCGGCTCGCTGCTGCTGGGGCTGCACGACGAGGAGGGCAAGCTCCAGC
>DATHIG010000241.1:0-3708 GCA_035490035.1 Actinomycetes bacterium | reverse complement strand
CTCACCCCAGGCCGCCGCTCAAGGCAATAGCCCGAAGGCACCTAGTCACCCCATACGGGTCGGCCAGAACGCCGGTCGCCCCCGAGCGCTCGAGGACCGCGACGGCCGGTCGGCGACCACCCTGCCGCCGACGGTCGGTTCGGCGGCATGGTCGAGGTCCGAGCGAGCGCCTGGGGCCCATCCCGCTGCAGACACGGGGTCGCTCGTCCATCGTCCCCCGTTCAGGGGACAGTCAAGAGTATTCATCCGGTCTATTGGTGCGGGCGGTCCGAAGCGTCAGCATGGCGGCTCGATCCACGCCAGCCGGGGCGCCGCCCCGGCTGGCTGCTCTGCCGTCCGTCCCCCAGGAGGAGCATGGACTCGGCCCCCGGCGAGGAGCTGGAGCGGGTCTGGAGCTGCATGGCCGCCGCGCCGGTGGCCACCGCCGTCGTCGGCCCCGACGGCCGCTTCCTCAAGGTCAACAGCGCCCTGTGCGCGCTGGTCGGCCACCCCGAGTCGGCCCTGCTGGCCGCCGGCTACCAGGCCGTCGTCCATCCCGAGGACCGGGACGCCGACACCGAGCAGCTCCAGCGCGTGCTGGCCGGCGAGACGACCGGCTACCAGCTCCAGGAACGCTGCCGGCGCGTCGACGGGGAGGCGATCTCGGTGCTCTGCAACACCTGGCTGGCCACCAACCAGCGCGGCGAACCGCTCCATCTCGACGGCCAGGGACGTCCCCGCTACGTGGTCCGGCAGCTGGTCGACCTGCGGGAGGGTCGGCACCCCGAGGACCAGCTGGCCTGGCGGGCCACCCACGACGCCCTGACCGGGCTGCCCAACCGCAGCCTGTTCCTCGACCGGCTGGAGATGACCCTGGCCCGCCTTGGCCGCGAGCCAGCCCTCGCCACCGTGCTGGTGCTCGACCTCGATCGGTTCAAGGAGGTCGGCGAGCGGTTCGGCGACGACGCCGTCGACCGGCTGCTGGTGGCGGTGGCCGGCCGCCTGCGCAGCATCCTGCGCCCCAGCGACACCGTCTCCCGCTTCGGCAGCGACGAGTTCGCCGTGCTCTGCCCGGACCTCGGCCACGAGCGCGACGCGGTCCGCCTGGCCGAGCGGATCACCGCCGGGCTGGCCACTCCGTTCGCGGTCGGCGGGCAGGAGATCGTGGTCTCGGCCAGCATCGGGATCGCCCTCACCGGGTCGCGAACGCGCCGGGTCGACTCGCTGCTGTCGGACGCCGACACCGCCCTGCAGCGGGCCAAGCAGCGCGGCGGCGGCATCTACGAGCTGTTCGACGAGACCGTCAGAGCCCAGCTGATCGAGCGCCTGGAGCTGGAGCGGGCCCTGCGCCACGCGGTCGACGCCGACGAGCTGCGCGCCCTCTACCAGCCGATCGTCTCCCTCAAGGAGGGCCGGGTGGTCGGGGTGGAGGCGCTGGTCCGATGGGAGCAGCCGGGCCGCGGTCAGCGCCTGCCGGCCGAGTTCGTGCCCTTCGCCGAGGAGACCGGCCTGATCGTCCCCCTCGGCGCCTGGGTGCTGGCCGAGGGCTGCCGCCAGGCCGCCCGCTGGCGGGCCAAGGGACCGCCGCCGCTGCCCCCGACCATGCACGTCAACCTGTCTCCGCGCCAGTTCACCGAACCCCACCTGATCGACCTGGTCGCCGGCGCCCTCGCCGACACCGGCACCGACCCCGACCGGCTGTGCCTCGAGGTCACCGAACGGGCCCTGGCCACCAACCCTGCCTCGGCCGCCACCACCCTCAAGCGCCTGTCGGCCCTCGGCGTCCGTGTCTCGGTCGACGACTTCGGCACCGGCTACTCCTCCCTCGCGTCCCTGCAGTACCTGCCGATCTCCTCCCTCAAGATCGACCGCTCGTTCGTGGCCCGGCTCGACCTCGACCCGTCCGACGACGCCATGGTCGCCGCCGTCATCGGCCTGGGCCACACCCTCGGCCTGACCGTCATCGCCGAGGGCGTCGAGACCCCCCGGCAGCTCGCCAAGCTCGACCAGCTCGGCTGCGACTACGCCCAGGGCTACCTCTTCGCCCGTCCCGAGACCGCGGCCCGCGTCGGCGAGCTCCTCGGCCACGACCGCCGCTGGCAGTAGGCCGGCCGCCGGCGGCGGCGCAGCCACGCCCTGGTGTCGAATGGGCGGAACCGACCGGCGGTCGATGGTGTATCGATGGGTGAGACCCAGTCCGTGGAGGGCCGACCACTGGACGACCAGGAGCTCGTCGAGCAGGCACGAGGGGGCGATGCGCGTGCCTACGAGGCGTTGGTCCGGCGCTACCAGGACCTCGCCTTCCGAACGGCGTACGTGATCGCGGGAAGGACGGCCGACGCCGAGGACGCCGCCCAGGAGGGGTTCGTGAAGGCCTGGTACGCGCTGTCGCGGTTCAGGGCCGGGGCGCCGTTCCGGCCGTGGCTGCTGGCGATCGTGGCCAACGAGGCCCGCAACCGCCGCCGCACGGGCCGGCGCCAGGACGACCTCGCGCTGCGGGTCGCCGAGGACCGCCCCTCGGGGGACGCGGCCCCGTCCCCCGAGGCGGCGGCGCTGGCCACCGAGCAGCGACGGCTGCTGCTGGCCGCCGTCGGGCGCCTCGGCCAGGCCGACCAGCAGGTGATCACCTGCCGCTATTTCCTGGAGCTGTCGGAGGCCGAGATGGCCAGCGCCCTCGGGTGCCGGCCGGGCACGGTGAAGTCGCGCCTCTCGCGGGCGCTGGAGCGCCTGCGGGTGGTCCTGGCCGAGCAGGGCGGCGGGCCGCTGCCCGCGTCCAAGCTGCGGGGAGGTGAGCGATGAGCCAGCGCGAGCTGGACCTCGAACGGGCGCTGTCCGACCTGGGCGCCTCCCTGGAGTTCCCGCCCACCCCCGACCTGGCCGCGGCCGTGACCGCCCGGCTGGGCGAGGCGCCGGCCACCGCCCCCGCCGGTCAGCGGCTGCGCGGCTGGCTGGGCGGTCTGCTGCGCCTCTCCGGGTGGCGGCGGCTGGCCGGTCTCGCCGGCTGGCGGCGGCTGGCCGTGGCCGGGATGGTCGCGGCCGTGCTGGCGGCGGCCGTGCTGGTCGCCTCTCCGGGGACCAGGCAGGCGGTGGCAAGGCGGCTCGGGCTCCGCGGGGTCGAGGTCCGCATCGGGGAGCCGCCACCACCGACCGCGAGCACACGGCCCAGCGACCGCCTGGAGCTCGGGCTCGGCGAGCAGGTCACCCTCGAGGAGGCCCGGCGCCGGCTCGCCTTCCCGGTCCTGGTCCCCGGCGCCCTCCAGCGCCCGACCGCCGTGTTCGTCGACCGGGCCGTGCCAGAAGGCGGCCGGGTGGACCTGGTGTACCGGGCGCAGCCTGGCCTGCCCGCCTCCCGGTTCACCGACGTCGGCCTGCTCATCACCCAGTTCCGGGGCCAGCCGACCCCCGAATTCATCAAGAAGGTCACCGGAATGGGGCTGGTCGAGGAGGTCACGGTCGGCGGTGGGCCCGGCTACTGGTTCAGCGGCGAGCCCCATTTCTTCACCTACCGGGACGCCGGCGGCAACCTCCGGGAGGAACAGACCCGACTGGCCGGAAACACGCTGATCTGGCAGCGGGGCGAGCTGACCCTGCGTCTGGAGGGCGAGGTCTCCAGGGAGGAGGCGCTGCGCATCGCCGAGTCCATGCGCTGAACGGCGGTTTCCGGTCGACAGCGGTGGGGCAGACCCCCGCGGTCACGTCGCCGCCAGAAGGGAACCGCCGCGTGCAGCT
>DATHIG010000240.1:0-9619 GCA_035490035.1 Actinomycetes bacterium | reverse complement strand
CCAGTGGCCCGAGTTACCTGTTCGCTCCAGATTCGTGGCGGTGAACCGGCTGGTCAGAAGCAAGGAGCCTTCCTGAGAACCGCGACCAACCAGCGATTCGGGACGCTAGCGCAGGTATCGCTCAAGCGCCTCCGGAGGCAGGTCGGTACTGGTGACGGTGGCGGCGGCGGGGCCGACGCCGAGGTCGACGGCCAGGTCGACCTGGGCCTTGGCGGCGACCGCGGCGGCGGCGCGTTCGTCGTGCGGGGCGGAGCGGCCGCCGGCCACCACCGTCACCGGGCCGAAGCTGACCCCGACCCGGCCCGGGACCAGCGCCACCGCTGCCGTGGCCAGGGCGTCCAGCACGGCCGGCCAGGCGGGCCGGCCGGCGGCCAGGGAGGCCCGCAGGGCCACCGAGCCGGCGACGGCCCTGGCCGCGGCCAGCGCGTCGGTGTGGTCGGCGGCGCCGTGGACGGTGACCACCACCAGCTTGCGGGCGCCGGGGATGCGCAGGGCCAGCCCCTCGGCCAGCGACTCGCACAGCTGGGTCAGGGCCGACTCGAACGCCGCCGCCCCGTCGGAGCCGGCCCGCAGGGTCGGGGCGGCCGCGGTCGCGTTGGCCAGCAGCACGGCGGCGTCGGCCATGCCCGGCGCCTGGTCGACCATGACCCGTTCGAAGGACCGGGCGACCGCCCTGCCGAGCAGGCCGTCGAGGATGCCCGGTTCGACGGTGGCGTCGGTGGTGAGCACGACAAGGGTGGTGGCCGAGGCGGGTTGGTCCCCCCCGGTGGGTCGGGAGCCCGGGCCGAGCTCCCCGGTGGACGAGGGGTCCTCGCCGGGCCGGGGCCGGGCGAAGGCGGGGGCGAACGGGACCGAGGCCTTGGCGGCGCCGCCGATGCGCACCTCGCCCTCGGACCAGGCGACGGCGACCGCGTGCTCGCGGGCGACCCCGCCGGAGGCGGTCATGGCCTTGGCCACCTCGCCCGACCCGCGCCGGCCGAGGGCGGCCGCGGCCTTGTCGGCCGCTTCGGCGGCGTCCCCGACGGCCAGCCGGACGCCGACCGCGCCGGTGCCGAGCAGCAGCACCTCGCCGGCCGGGCAGCCGATCGCGGCCGCGCAGCGGGCGGCCAGGTCGGCCGCGTCGGCGTCGCCCTCGGGACCGGTGGCGGCGTTGGCGCTGCCGGCGTGGACCAGCACCACCCGGGCCATGCCGGCCTGCATCCGCGCCCGCGACCAGCGGACCGGGGCCGAGGCGAAGGGGTGGGCGGTGAAGCGGCCGGCCGCCGCCGAGGTCTGCTGGCTGACGACCAGCCCCAGGTCGGGCCCGGGCCCCTGGGTCAGCCCGGCGTCGACCCCGGCCGCCCGGAACCCCCTGGGCGCACACAGCCCGCCCTCCACTCCCGCCACCGTGTAGTCGACCACCGAGCCCGCCTCTCATTCACCGTGGTGGCCCCGAACTCCTCCATCTCCCATACCACCCTACTCGGCGGTGCGGAGCACTGCCTGCAGGCGCTGCGCGGCGAGGGCGGCCATCCGCTGGCGGGCGGCGGCGCCGTCGGCGTCGGTGAGGGTGCGGTCGGCGGCCTGGAGCGCGACCCGGTAGGCGAGGTTGCGGTGGCCGGGCGGCAACGGCGGCCCCTGGTAGGCGTCGAACAGCGTCAGCCGGGCGAGCAGGTCGCCGCCGGCCTCGCGCAGCACCTGCTCCAGGCTGCTGGCCACGACCCCCGGCGGGACCAGGAAGGCCACGTCGAACGAGAGCTCCGGATAGGGCGAAGGCGTCGGCGCGGGCCGCATCCGCGGGACCGCGGCCAGCAACGGGGCCAGCTCCAGCTCGACCGCGAAGGTGGCCGCGGGCAGCTCGCCGGCCGCCGCCACCCGCGGGTGGAGCTGGCCGAGCAGCCCGACCGGCCGGTCCTCCAGGAACACCCCGGCGCAGCGGCCCGGGTGGTACGGCATGGGCTCCTCGACCCGGAAGCCGACCCCCGGCACCCCGAGGGCGTTGACCAGCCCCTCGACGACGCCCTTGGCGTCGGCGAAGTCGAACGGCCGGCGGGGGTCGTCGAAGCGGCCGGCCGGCCGCTGGCCGGCCAGCAGCACCCCGAGGGTGCGCGGCTCGTCGGGCAGCTCCTCCCCGGACGGGAGGAAGACCGCTCCCAGCTCGTAGACGGCGACCCCGTCCAGGCCCCTGGCCAGGTTGCGCCGTGCCACCTCGGCGAGCCCTGGGAGCAGGGTGGTGCGCAGCTCGGGCGCCTCCTCGGAGAGCGGGTTGGCCAGGCGCAGCGTCTGGCGCCGGGGATCGCCGGCGGGCAGGCCGAGCCGGTCGAGGGCGGCCTGGGACAGGAACGGGTAGGTCTGGACCTCGGTGACGCCCATGCCGGCCAGGATCTCCCTGGCCTGGCGGCGCAGCCGCTGCTCGTCGGTGAGGCGGCCGCCGGTCGCCGCCGGCAGGGTGGCCGGGATCTGGTCGTAGCCCCAGCGCCTGGCCACCTCCTCCTCCAGGTCGGCCCAGAGCTCGAGGTCGAAGCGCCAGCTCGGCGGGACGGCGAGCACGGTCCCGGGGTCGGCCAGCTCGGTCCGGCAGCCGACACTCTGCAGCTGCACGGCGGCGAACCCCGGGTCGGCGGGAGCGCCCAGCCGCCGCGCCGACCGGGCCCAGTCGAGCCGGATCGCCTCGCGTTCCGGTACCCCGGGGCCGGCCCGCAGCCGCCCGGCGGCCGCGGTGCCGCCGGCCAGGCTGGCCATCAGCGCGGCCGCCTGGTCGCAGACCGGCTCGGCGCCGGCCGGGTCGACCCCGCGGGCCCAGCGCTGGCCGCCCTCGGTGTCCATGCCGAGCCGGCGCATGGTCCGCCGCACGGCGGCCGGCGGGAAGTGGGCCGACTCGATCAGCACCCTGGTGGTGTCCGGGCGGACCTCGGTGTCCTCGCCGCCCATGATCCCGGCGAGGGCCAGGACCCGCTCCCCGGAGGTGATCACCGTGTCCTGGGTGGTGAGTCGCCGGTCGCGGCCGTCAAGGGTCCGCAGGGTCTCGCCCTCGGCCGCCCGGCGGACCACGATCCGCTGGCCGGGCACCTGGTCCAGGTCGAAGGCGTGCAGCGGCTGGCCCTGGTCGAGCAGCAGGTAGTTGGTGACGTCGACCACCGCCCCGAGCGGCCGCTGGCCGTACAGGTACAGCCGGCGGGCCATCCACAGGGGAGCCGGACGGGCGGCGTCGAGCCCCTCGATCACCCGGGCGGCGTACAGCGGGCAGCCCTCGGCGTCGTCGACCTGGACCGAGGCCAGCCCGTCGGCCGGCGGACCGGCCTCCGGCACGGTCAGGTCGAGCGGCTTCAGCTCCTTGCCGAGCAGCATCGCGACCTCGCGGGCGATGCCGCGCATGGACATGGTGTCGCCCCGGTTGGGGGCGTTCTTGACATCGAGCACGGCGTCGCGCAGCTCGACCGCCTCGACCACGTCGGCGCCGATCGGGGTGTCGGGCGGCAGCACCAGGATCCCGGAATGGTCGTCGAACACGCCCAGCTCGCGGGCGGAGGCGAGCATGCCGTCGGACCAGGCGCCGCGGACCTTGCGCCGGCCGACCTCGATCCCCCCGGGCAGCTTGGCCCCTGGCGCCGCCCAGGGCACGACGTCGCCGGGGGCGAAGTTGCGGGCGCCGCAGACCACCGAGCGGTCCTCGCCGCCGGCGTCGATGCGGACCAGGACCAGCCGGTCGGCGTCGGGATGGGAGCTGACCTCCAGGACCCGGGCGGTGAGGACGCCCGCCAGGTCGTCCCCGACCCGGTGGATGGTCTCGATCTCGATGCCGGCGAAGGTCAGCCGTTCGGCGAGGGTGGTGGCGGCGGAGACGTCGATGTCGACGTGGACGGCCAGCCAGGAAAGCGGAACCCGCATGGTTGGCTCCTCTCAGACGCTGGTCAGCCAGCGGACGTCGTTGTCGGTCAGGGTGCGCATGTCGGCCAGGCCGGAGCGGAGCATGAACGGCCGCTCGATGCCGGTCCCGGCGGCGAAGCCGGACACCTGGTCGGGGTCGTAGCCCCCGGCCCGCAGCACGTTGGGGTGGACCATGCCGGCCCCGAGCAGCTCGATCCAGCCCTCGCCGCGGCAGGTCCGGCAGCCGACCCCGCTGCCGCCGCACAGGAAGCAGGAGACGTCGACCTCGGCCCCCGGCTCGACGAACGGGAAGTAGGAGGGGCGCAGGCGGATCTGGCGCTCCTCGCCGAAGTAGGCGCGGGCGAAGGCGAGCAGCGTGCCCTTCATGTCGGCCATGGTCAGCCCGTGGTCGACGGCCAGGACCTCGATCTGGTTGAACACCGGCACGTGGGTGGCGTCGGGGGTGTCGGCCCGGTAGCAGCGGCCGGGGGCGACGATGTAGACCGGCGGCGGCCCGGCCTGCATGGCCCGGATCTGCACCGGCGAGGTCTGGGTGCGCAGCACCAGCTCGCCGGCCTCGTGCCCGTCGCCCGGGTCGAGGTAGAGGCTGTCCTGCATGGAGCGGGCCGGGTGGTCGGGCGGGATGTTGAGGGCCTGGAAGTTGTACCAGTCGGTCTCGACCTCTGGGCCCTCGGCGACCCGGTAGCCAAGGCCAACGAAGATGTCGACGATCTCGTCGATGGTGCGGGTCACCGGGTGGACGGCACCCCGAGGGGGCACCCGGCCCGGAAGGGTGACGTCGACCCGTTCGGCCTCCAGCAGGTCGGCGTCCCGTTGCGCCTCCAGCTCGGCCCGGCGGGCGGCCAGCTCGGCCTGGAGGGTGGTCCTGGCCTGGTTGACCCGGTGGCCGAGGTCGCGGCGGGATTCCTGGTCGAGGCCGCCGAGGGAGCGCTGGACCTCGCCGAGCGCGGAACGCTTGGCCAGGTGGGACTGCTCGGCCGCGCGGAGCGCGTCCAGGTCGGCGGCGTCGGCGATGGCCTGCCGCCCGGCGGCGACGACGGCGTCCAGGTCTGGGGTGGGCATGGTCGAGCTCCTTCGCAGGGAACACGGGCAAGCATGTTCGTCCGCTCGGCGGTGGCCCCGCTCGGCCCGGGCCCGGCTAGGTGATGCCGGCCAGCTCCAGGCCCCCACGGGGCAGACGAAATCGCAGCGCGGTGCCCTGGCCGGTCGCCGAGTCGGCCCAGATGCGGCCGGCGTGGGCCTCGACGAGGCCGCGGGCGATGAACAGGCCGAGCCCGGTGCCGCTGGGCGCCCCGTGGCCGGCCCGCCGGTAGAACTTGGTGAAGATCAGCGGGAGCTGGTCGGCGGGGATGCCGACGCCCTGGTCGCGGACGGTGACCTCGACCGAGTCGTCGGTCAGCTCACCGGTCACCGTCACCGTCCCGCCGTCCGAGTACTTCACCGCGTTCTCCACCAGGTTGGTCAGCACCTGCTCGACCTTGTCAGGGTCAGCATAGACGCGCGGGAAGTCGTCGGGGAACGTGACCTTGAACCGGTGGCCGTCGTGCTGGAGCTCGAAGCGGCCGACGATGCCGGCGGCCATGGCGGCCAGGTCGAACTCCTTGCGGCGCAGCTCCAGGCGGCCGGCGTCGATGCGGGAGACGTCCAGCAGCTCCCTGATCAGCCGGGTGACCCGGTCGGCGTCCATGTTGACGGTGGCCAGCATCTCCTGCTTCTGGGCGTCGGTGAACCGCTCCCAGCGGTGCAGCAGGGTCGAGGTGAACCCCTTCACGCTGGTCAACGGCGAGCGCAGCTCGTGGGCCAGGGTGGAGATGAGGTCGCCCCGCTGGCTGTCGCCCCGGTGGCGGGCCGAGGCGTCGCGGAGCACGCAGACCGCCTGGACGACCCGCCCGTCGCCGTCGCGCAGGAAGGTGGCGGTGAGGTCGACCGGGGTCGGCTCGCCGCCGGCGACCAGGTGCAGCTGGCGGACCGGCACCCGCCGGACCCCGGGCAGGCGGCGCAGCCGCTCCGAGCAGGTCCACCAGGGATTGCCGGCCCCGTCGCGCAGGGGCACGGCGTCGTCGAGGGGCCGGCCGGCCAGCTCGTCCCGGCCGGCTCGGGCCAGCCGCTCGGCGGCCGGGTTGGCATAGGCGACTCTGCCCTCGGCGTCCACCACCACCACTCCGTCGGGCAGTGCTTCCAGGTACGCCTCGCTATCGGCCAACGACGGCCTCCTCACGAACCCGGGGACGCGTGGCCTCGTAGAGCAGGACGGCCGCGGCGGCGGCCAGGTTGAGGCTCTCGGCCCGGCCGGCCAGCGGCACCCGCACCACCAGGTCGAGGTCGGCGGCGACCTCGGCGGGCAGGCCGTGGGCCTCGTTGCCGAACACCAGGGCCACCGGCTCCCCCAGCGGCGCCTGGTCGAGGGTCGCCGGAGCGTGCGGGTCGGCGCCGACCAGGCGCAGGCCCCGCGCCCGCAGGGCCGAGCGCAGGTCCGGCCAGGCCACCCCGGCCAGCACCGGCAGGTGGAACAGGCTGCCGGCGGCGGCCCGGACCGCCTTGGGGCTCTCCAGATCGACCGACCCGCTGGTGGTGGCGACCGCGTCGGCACCGAAGGCGTCGGCCGCGCGCAGCACGGTCCCGGCGTTGCCCGGGTCGCGGACCTCGGCCAGCACGCAGACCAGGCGTGGAGACGCCGGGAGCTGGTCCAGCGGGCGGAGCACGCTCGGCATCACCGCGGCCAGCCCCTGCGGGGTGGTGGTGGCGGCGAGGGCGGAGAGCACCTGCTCGGTCACCAGGGTGACCTGCGCGCCGCGCTGCCTGGCCGTGTTGACCAGGCCGCCGTGGCGGGCCACGGCCCGTTCGGTGGCCAGCAGGCTGTCGGGGACATGGCCGGCGTCCAGGGCCGCCCGGATCCCCTCGGGTCCCTCGAGCAGGAACTGCCCGCCGGCCCTCGCCCTCGACGACGGGCGGGCGAGCTTGCGCGCCGCCCGCACCGCGGGGTTGCTCGGGCTGGTGATCACGTCCACGCCGGCGCCGCCAGCCGGGCCGCCCGTCAGGCCTTGCCGTTCAGGCCCTCGCGGGCGCTTGCGACCAGGCTCGCGAAGGTGCGCGGGTCGGTGACCGCGATGTCGGCCAGGACCTTGCGGTCGACCTGGATCCCGGCCAGGCGCAGGCCGGAGATGAAGCGGTTGTAGGTCATGCCCTCGGCCCTGGCGGCCGCGTTGATGCGGGCGATCCAGAGGGCCCTGAAGTCGCCCTTGCGTGCCCGCCGGTCCCGGTAGGCGTAGCGCAGGGCGTGCATGACCTGCTCGTTGGCGGCTCGGTAGTGGCGCCCCCGGCTGCCTCGGTATCCCTTGGCCAGCTCCATGGTGGTGCGCTTGGCCTTGGCGCCGTGGACGGCTCGCTTGACTCTAGCCATCGTGGTTCTCTTTCCGGTCGGAGGTGGCTCGTCTCGGTGACCCCCGCTACAGGCCGAGCATGCGGCGGACGCTGCGCCGGTCGCCTGCGGTCACCTCGACCTCGCGGCCGAGCCGGCGCTTGCGGGCGGGGGTCTTCTTCTCGAGCATGTGGTTCAGCCTGGCCTGCCTGCGGACCAGCTTGCCGGTCTTGGTCACCTGGAAGCGCCGCGAGGCGCCCCGGTGGCTCTTCATCTTGGGCACGGGGTCTCCTGGACTTATGGCGTGCGGACGGGCGCCTCCCGGCTGGCGGTCGGGGGGGTTGCCTTGGCGCTGCCCTGGGTCTTGCGGGGCGAGAACACCGTGATCATGTTGCGCCCGTCCTGGCGGGCCGGGCTGTCGACCTGGGCGATCTCGACGAGGTCGGTGGCCAGCCGCTCCAGCAGCCGCCGCCCGAGCTCGGTGTGGGCCATCTCGCGGCCGCGGAACATGATGGTGACCTTGACCTTGTGGCCCTGCTTGAGGAACCGCTCGACGTGGCCCTTCTTGGTGGCGTAGTCGTGCGGGTCGATCTTGGGCCGCATCTTCATCTCTTTGAGGGCCACCAGGTTCTGCTTGCGCCTGGCTTCCTTGGCCTTGATGGCCTGCTCGTACTTGAACTTCGAGTAGTCCATCATCTTGCAGACCGGCGGGCGGGCCATCGGGGCGACCTCGACCAGGTCGAGGTCCTGCTGACTGGCCAGCCGCATGGCGGCCTGGGTGTCCATCACCCCGAGCTGCTCGCCGTCGGCGCCGACCACCCGGACCTGGGCGGCCCGGATCCGGTCGTTGATCCTGGGTTCAACGCTGATGCAACATCCCTCCTCTGACCGGTCGGCTGCGCCGGCCGGAACGAAAGCAAAACGCGGCCCGCAAGGGCCGCCCCATGCCGTTGGCATGGCCATTGTCGCGACCCCCGAGGCTCGTCGTGGCCCGGAGGTGAGAAGCCCTCGCTTCCACTTTGCTCCGTATGCAGTTGACGGGCCCGAAGTCCTCGGACCCGACCGGATCAACGCTACTGTAGCGTCGATTGTTCCCGCTGTCGACGCCACGAGGAGCCCCCGATGTCGGAGTCGGACCTGGGTCCGGACCAGCTCGAGCAGTTGCGCGAGCAGCTTGCATCGGTCTCGGCGGGTGATCTGGTCGCCGAGGCCAGCCTTTCGCTGATCGCGTTGGCCTACGTCCGCCTTGGCATCCCGCCCGAGCAGCACGAACGCTACCGCGACCTGGACGCCGCCCGCCTGCTGATCGACGCGCTCGGCGGCATGCTGTCGGCCACCGAGGGCCGCCTTGGCGCCGCCGAACCCGGCCTCCGCGACGCCCTGGCCCAGCTCCGCCTGGCCTTCGCCGAGGTCGCCGAGCACGTGGAGTCCGGCCACCGCGCCGGCACCCCCGGCCCCACCCCCGAGCCCGAGCCCGACGACCCCGGCATCCTCCGTCCCCCCAGCGGCCTCTGGGTTCCCGGCCAGGACTAGGCCGACGCGGGACGCGAAAGGCCCCGCCCTGGTGGGCGGGGCCCTGCGAACCTTGCGTGATGCCGGACGTCAACGAACCGAAGGCCCGTCCTGCTCCTGCTCCTTACGCAAGCGGCCGCACGTTCGAGGCCTGGGGGCCCTTGGGCCCGTCGGTGATCTCGAACTCGACGGCCTGGCCCTCGTTGAGGGTCTTGTAGCCGTCGGTCTGGATGGCCGAGAAGTGCACGAAGACGTCGTCGCCCCCGTTTCGGGCGATGAACCCGTAGCCCTTCTCGTTGCTGAACCACTTGACGGTGCCTTCAGGCAACGTGCTTCCCTCCTGTCGACCCCGGCGGCCTCGACACCGGTTGCTGAGGCATGTCGGCCGGGCCGCCGCGGAATGTACCGCGCCGCTAACTTGGGCACAAGCGCAGCCCGAATCGGTCGAACAGCCTGGTGAGAACGCCGTACATGGTTGCCCGGCGCGCATCGCGCGGGCCGACCCAAAGGTACAACTCTGGCGAACGCGACGCCGATGCCTGGCCGGGGCTCTAGGCCACGATCTTGGCGATCGGGAGCTCCAGGATGTCGAACGCCCCGGCGGCCTTGAGGGTGGGGATGAGCCGGTTGACCCCCGCCTTGTCGACCACCGTCTCGACCGCGTGGAAGCCCGAGTCGGCCAGCTCGTTCACGGTCGGGGCCTTCATCGACGGCAGCACCGCCAGCACCCGGGCCAGATCGGCGTCGGCCACGTTCAGCTTGATCAGCACCTTGGACCTGGCCGTGGCCGCCCCGACCAGCAGGGTGAGCAGGTCGTCCATGGCCTGGCGGCGTTGCGGGTCGGCGGCCGACTCGGGGTTGGCCACCACCTCGGTGTAGGAG